>CAZXBV010000159.1:0-3868 GCA_964639155.1 uncultured Methanotrichaceae archaeon | reverse complement strand
CATTCTTACACTTTTAATAAGCAGAATAATTTATATAAATGTAGGAAGTATAACTTGGTTTTGTCAGATTTCTTTATAGATCCCGCCATCTCTTACAGGTCTGTTTTTGTTGTCCAGCTATCTCGTCCGGTGGAGTTGGCGCGACCTATCGTCTCAGACGCCATGCCTTTTCTACGAGACCGGGCGTCGGGATCTTTCCAAATCCACGATTTAAAGGGGGTTTTCGAAATACTCTACAACAAGCCTGGTGTCCCGCCGACAATCATATATTAGTACTTTTAGATAAGGTAGTTCTCCTATGCAAGAGGAGATCTTCTGTCCTTTCTGCGACGATTTCACAGAGCACGTCACCGTAAAGCAAGGTCGAGAGCACCTTGTAAGATGTGAAGTCTGCAAAACGGTCCATCTCATCCAGCAAGAGCGGACAAAACTATCTAGCCTGAGGGTGATCGTCAGCAAAGAGAGAACATCACAACGATATCAGATCGACATCCCAGCAGACGAGATCCTCACGGTCGGTGGCGAACTTCTGGTTGACGACGGCGTAAACGACGTGATATTGTGCCAGATAACCTCCCTGGAACCGGCTAAAGAAGGCCGAAGGATGAAACGCTCAAGAGCTGAGGAGATCAAGACGGTCTGGGCTAGAGCCATAGACGAGGTTATAGTGAAAGTCTCAATTTACCATAAAGGAACGACCACATCTCATATCATACCCACCTGGGGCGAAGACACCTTCTACGCAGGCGAGGTGAGGACCGTCGACGGAATCAGGTTCGAGGTGAACAAGATCAAGCTTCGAAGCGGAAAATCACCAAACAAAGCTGTGGCAAGAGACATTCTCAGGATATGGGGGGCTAAGTTCTGAACCAGGACGATTTAATCGAGAGCTTGAAGGAACGCACGAGCAGCCGCGTATTGGACGCCTTGAAAAAGACTCCCCGTGATCTCTTCGTTCCGGAAAACATCCGTCATATGGCTTACGGGGACCACCCGCTCCCGATAGGCTGGAGCCAGACCATATCCGCGCCACACATGGTAGCCATAATGTGTGACGTTTTGGATCTTCGTGAAGGCATGACTGTCTTAGACATAGGCGGAGGCTCTGGTTACCATGCCGCAGTGATGGCAAACCTGGTGGGGTCAAAAGGGCACATCTATTCTGTGGAACGAATCCCCGAACTTGTGGTATTCTCCCGCCACAACTTAAAAGATGCCGGAATCGAAAACGTGACCGTAATTGAAGGCGATGGTACCCTCGGCCTTCCAGAACACGCACCTTACGACAGAATAAACGTGGCAGCCACAGCTCCAAAAGTGCCCTCACCCCTTGAAGATCAGCTCAAAGTCGGCGGAAAGCTCGTGATCCCAATAGGGACCTGCTTTCAGGAACTGCTCCTTGTCACAAGAACCGAAGACGGGTTCCAGACGGAACATCATGGTGGCGTGGTCTTCGTTCCGCTCATAGGAGAGCACGGGTTTGAACTGTAGCATCGAAGTTATAGTCGAGAACCAATTATAGTTGAGAACCGATTAGACGAAACTAATCGGTTCTCGAAAGAACATCTTGAAGAATATCTTGAAAGCGAGAGTGCACTCATTATGACAAAACCGGTCATGCTCATAATAATGGACGGGTTTGGGGTAAGCGACCAGAAAGAAGGAAACGCCATCGCTGCTGCCCGAATTCCCAACATCGATAGGCTGAAAGAGAGTTATCCTTACACTACCATCAAAGCTTCCGGCCTTGACGTTGGCCTCCCCGAAGGCCAGATGGGAAACTCTGAAGTGGGCCACCTAAACCTCGGTGCTGGTCGGATCGTCTACCAAGACTACACCAGGATCAACCTGGCGATCCAGGACGGATCGTTGAAGAAGAACTCTGCCCTGATCGAGGTAATGGATCAAACCAAAAAGAGCGGATCGGACCTCCACCTAATGGGCCTCCTCTCGGATGGCGGGGTTCACAGCCACAACACCCACCTTTACGCCCTGATGGAAATGGCCAAGGAGAGAGGGCTAGAACGGGTCTGGATCCACGCCATCCTCGATGGAAGAGACGTCCCCCCAAAAAGCGCCCTCGCATACTTCAAAGAACTTGAAAAAAAGATCCAGACGATCGGCATTGGCAAAGTGGCTACCGTTGCTGGCAGATACTACTCGATGGACCGAGACCGAAGATGGGATCGGACCGAGATGGGATATCGCGCCATGACTCAAGGCGAGGGATTCGTGGCTGACACCGCCGAAAACGCAGTATCGGAAAGTTATGACAGAGGCGAAAGCGACGAATTCCTAAAACCCACTGTTGTGGACTCTGAGGGACTAATCAAAGACGATGACGGCATAATCTTCTTCAACTTCAGGCCGGATCGAGCCCGCCAGATCACAAAGGCTTTCGTAAACGAGGACTTTTGCGAGTTCGAACGCGAAAAGCTCAACGTCCATTTCGTCTGCATGACCCAGTACGATGAGACTATCGATGCGCCCGTCGCCTTCCCTGTGGATTATTTGAAAGACACTCTGGGAGACACGGTTAGCAGGGCCGGGATGAGACAGCTAAGGATTGCCGAGACCGAAAAGTACGCCCATGTGACCTTCTTCTTCAACGGCGGAAAAGAAGCGCCAAATCCCAGAGAAGATCGAGAACTGATTCCCTCGCCAAAAGTGGCCACTTATGACCTCAAACCCGAGATGAGCGCCGTTGAGGTGACCGAAAAGGTCATCGAGAAGATAGGGGACGGGATCTACGATATGATCGTTCTCAACTATGCCAATGCCGATATGGTGGGTCACACAGGAATCTTCGATGCGGCGGTGAAGGCCCTAGAAGTGGTCGATGCATGTGTCGGAAAAGTTGCCGCAAAAGTTCTGGAATGCGGTGGTGCCGTGCTTCTCACGGCAGACCATGGAAATGCAGAACAGATGTACGACCCGGATACAGCTCAGCCACACACTGCCCACACCACAAACCCGGTCCCCTTCGTTCTGATCATGGACAACGAAAACGCGAGGTTACGCGACGACGGGATCCTCGCTGACGTCGCCCCGACTATGCTGGATCTCCTGGGCCTTGCGGTCCCGGCGACCATGACCGGGACGTCTTTGATCGCTAAAGATTAAGCTAAAGAAATTCATATGGTCACCTGCCATGGATTGGAACTGGGACAAGTTCAGAACGTACCTTCGGGTCAGCCAAGCCTACAAGATAGCAAGACGCCTCTTCGTGATGAACGCCTTTGACGGGATCCTCACAATCATGGGCGTCGTCATCGGCGCTCACTTTTCCGGGCTGACGAACCCTGATATTGTGATCACTGCAGGGATTGGCGGGAGCATAGCCCTGGGGATCTCAGGAATGAGCAGCGCTTACCTAGCAGAACGCGCTGAGAGAAAGCAGGACCTAAAGAAGCTGGAATGTGCCATGCTGATCAATCTCAAGAACAGCCAGTTTGCGAGAGCTTCTGAGTTTGCAACCGTCGTCGTGGCCCTGGTAAATGGGATCAGCCCCGCACTTGGGGCCATCATCCTGATCTTGCCCTACTTCCTTGTGCCCAGGATCGATATAGAGGCTGCCTTTCTGACCTCTCTGGGCCTCGGCCTTGCTTGCCTTTTCGTCCTCGGGCTCTTTCTTGCCAAAATCAGCCAAGAGCGTATGATCGTCTCGGGCTTGAAGATGATCATGGTTGGGTTGATAACCATCGCCGTGGTGGGCTTTGTGGCG
Source organism: uncultured Methanotrichaceae archaeon (assembly GCA_964639155.1). Taxonomy (GTDB): domain Archaea; phylum Halobacteriota; class Methanosarcinia; order Methanotrichales; family Methanotrichaceae; genus CAYWZG01. Next base: position 144 of record CAZXBV010000159.1, on the reverse strand, counting down.
AGCCCGGGAACTATATAAACATTACTTTCTAAGTATTGCGGAATTATTCCTGCCAAAAGCGAGGTTGAGGCTCTGATCAGATGAATTCTCTGTACTTCTCGATGAGCGTCATCACCCGCTTTATGTCCCGTCCTTGGGTTCTGG
>CAZXBV010000158.1:0-3878 GCA_964639155.1 uncultured Methanotrichaceae archaeon | reverse complement strand
ACTTTCCTGAACGGTATGTTTGCGTTCTGTTTGTGATACTTAAGTTATGTATCAGATCCATTTATATTAATTTAAGACCATATATTATGGAATACTCCCTAATATCGTGATTGATGCGATAAAATATTTAAGGCTAGCTGGAATATATATTCATCGCATGTCAAAGAGCTTCGCCCTACTTAGACGTTTTGCCACCTTCATATCCCTCGTCCTATTGGCAGCAGTTCTCTGGATTGTCAATCAATCATTTCCCAACATCGATCTGCAAAAAGCGTTCTACACCGCGGTCGCCTTGGCAATCGTTCACCTGGTCTTCAAACACCTCTTTGAAGATCTGGTGATAAAGAGGATAAAAGCGTCCAAGGCCAGGTACTCGTTCAAAAAGACGGTCTCGATCCTTTATCTTGTGTTCCTGGTCGCGGTGGTGATCAACATCTGGGTGGATAGCACCCAAAACCTCCTCGTATCTTACGGGATCATAGCAGCAGGACTTGCCGTTTCCCTCCAGGACCTGTTCAAGAACTTCGTTGGAGGAATAATCATCTTCGTCACCGGGATCTATCGCGTTGGGGACCGGATCGAGATCAATTCCAAGCGAGGAGATGTGATCGACATAGACATCCTCTACACCACCCTAATGGAGATGGGCGAGTGGATGTCAGGCGACCAGGCAACTGGGAGACTGATCGTAATCCCCAATGGGTTCATCTTGTCGGGCCACGTAAGCAACTACACCAAGGATCATGACTTCCTCTGGGACGACATAAGCATCCCGATCACCTATGACAGCGACTGGAAAGAGGCGGTGAACAAGATCCTGGCCGTGGTGAGGAAGGAGACCGACAAAGTAGCAGAGGGGGCCGCGCAGAACCTATCGAAGTTAGAAGAAAAGTATTACCTTCCAAGAAGGGTCGTAGAACCTGCCGTATTCATCACCCTCACAGACAACTGGATAAACTTCAACGTGAGGTACATAACCGTCGTCCGAGATCGAAGGATGATGAGAAACCGGCTCAGCAGGCTGATCTTGGAGATGATAGAAAACTCTGATGACATTAAGCTTGCCTCAACCACCATAGACATAGTAGGATTTCCAGAGGCGAATCTAAAGGAGTCAGCAACATATCCATCTGCCCTTTGAGGTGACGAGATTGGCCCAGATATTCAAGATAAGGACGAAAAAGGGCGGTCTTCCGCCTGGAACTTTGATCCACGTAGGCGAAAGCAAGGTCGAGGAGGTGAAAATCACCGTCCTCGATTACGACATCGATCAGTACAGAGAGTTCGAGGTCGAAGACATAGATCAATGCATTCCCCTGAAAGATACGCTCTCAATCACCTGGATAGACCTAGTGGGCGTTCACCGGTTGGACATAATCGAGAAGATCGGAAGCTGTTTTGGTATACACCCCCTCGTCTTGGAAGACATCGTACATACCGAACAGCGACCCAAGATGGAGGACTTCGAGGATTACGTCTTCATCGTGCTGAAGATGCTCAGCACCGAGGAAAATGAGGACGGTGAAGATGGCGAGGATATAAGGTCTGAGCAGGTCAGCCTGATCGTGGGGAAGTGTTTTGTCATATCCTTCCAGGAGACAAAAGGCGACGTCTTTGATCCTGTGAGAGACCGGATCCGAAAGTCCAAAGGCAAAATCAGGGGAAAGGGTGCTGACTATCTAGCCTACGCTCTGATCGACGCCATCGTCGATCATTACTTCTTCGTACTGGAAGACGTGGGCGAAGATCTAGAGATCCTGGAAGAAGAGCTGATGAACGATCCCACTACCGAGACCTCTCAGCGGATTCACGAGCTGAAACGGGACATGATATTCCTGCGAAAATCTGTCTGGCCTTTGAGGGAAGTTATAAGTGCCCTTGTCAGAGGCGAGTCCCAGCTGTTCGAAGAGTCTACGGGCATCTATCTTCGTGACGTCTACGATCACACAATCCAGGTGATAGACACGGTCGAGACTTTCAGAGATATGCTCTCAGGGATGCTTGACATATATTTGTCTTCTATCAGCAACAAGATGAACGAGGTCATGAAGGTCTTGACCATCATCGCCACCATATTCATACCCTTGACATTGGTTGCGGGGATTTATGGCATGAACTTCGATTATATGCCAGAGCTTCATTGGCATTGGAGTTATCCGGCCGTGATGATTTTCATGTTCATTATGGGCGCATTGATGGCAATGTACTTCAGGAAGAAAAGATGGCTTTAGGAGGAACTCAGGGCTAATCCCCACACACATTTCGCAAGCGTCTGTAGGTAGAGGTGAACGCCATAGTTCTCAGAATGATCGAGATGATCCTCCCCGAAAAGGAGAAAGAGCGCCTCGAAAAGGTGCTGACCAACAACAGTCTCCCCGTTCTTGGGGTCTGGATACAGCCGATGCTGGGAATATGGGAGCGCCCCGTCGCAGGTATTTGGAAAAAGAGCTTCGATGAAGATCAGATCCTGGTGAAGGTTTTGGTCTCTACCGAGTACTCAGAGTCTGTGATAGACCATTTAGAGAAGGGATTTCACAGGACCGAAGGCTGCAGGATGGTGGTCCTCCCTGTGGCAGCCTCCTTGCCAAGGCTAGAGGTGGAAGAAGAAAAGACAGAACTGTCTGATGAAGAGAAAAAGGCAAAGAGCAAGCGGATCAGCAGAGAAGAGCTTTATTCAGACATCGCTTACACGACTCGCCTGTCCAGGATCTACGTTTTCATGGTAATCCTCTCATCGATAGTTGCTGCTATCGGCGTTTTGAGAGATAACGTGGCAGTCATTATTGGGGCGATGGTGATAGCGCCGCTTCTTGGTCCGAACGTCTCTTTCTCCCTTGCCACAATACTGGGCGATGCAAAACTTGCAAGAAGCGCACTGAAGGCAAATTTCGTCGGGATCTTCACTGCGATAGTCATATCCTTCGCCTTGGGCGCGGTCCTTCCGGTCAATCCCGAAACTCCAGAGATCGCGTCTCGTACCGTGGTGGGTCTTGGCGAAGTGGCCCTGGCACTTGCTTCGGGAAGCGCAGGGGCTCTTGCTTTCACCACCGGCGTTTCTGCGACCCTTATTGGGGTGATGGTAGCAGTGGCGCTTCTTCCGCCCCTGGTCACTTTTGGCCTTCTCATGGGTTCAGGTCACGAGACACTCGCCTGGGGCGCGATGCTACTTTTCGTCACGAACTTCATCTGCGTGAACCTCTCTGGAGTTGCCACCTTCCTTGCTCAGGGCATAAGGCCCTTGGGCTGGCTTGAGGCAAAGAAGGCGAAGAGGACGTCGATGGTGGCGATATTTCTTTGGATCGTTATGCTCGCAGTCCTCGTCATCATAATACTCAGGTGGGGCGCCGTCTAAGGCAAGAAAAATGTATATGGGACCGTTCGCAACTGCTTTCAAGAGATTCTTTATAGACTCTCTGCAGAAGATCCCACCCATCTTGTTCCGGGTCCGCGTTCAAGGAGATCGGTGCCATGACTGAGACGGTTACAGATCAGATGATTCGAGATCCCAAAGGCTCTGGAAAGCTCGATTCTGAGAATTTCAAGAGAGAACATCTGGTCAGGGAAGTGAGACGTGTCACCTGGGTTGGGCTTGCGGTGAACCTGGGTCTTTCTGCCCTGAAATTCACAGCTGGGACCTTGGGAAACAGCCAGGCAGTTGTGGCAGATGCGGTTCACAGTCTCTCAGATACCATAACAGATATCGCAGTCCTCGTCGGGATCAAGTTCTGGTCTAAGCCCCCTGATCGGTGTCATCCTCATGGCCACTGGCGAATTGAGTTTCTGGTGACGATTCTGATCGGCCTCCTCTTGGCACTGGTGGCTTTGGGCCTGAGCTACAATGCCCTCGTCACACTTCATCAGCCACGTGCCAAGCCCCC
>CAZXBV010000157.1:0-3928 GCA_964639155.1 uncultured Methanotrichaceae archaeon | reverse complement strand
TTGCAGCTTGTCAAATACGTTGATTGCTCAATTTGAGCAAAATTGCCTCCATCCGATAAACTTATATCCCCATAGCACAAAATGTCTGCATAAGTGAGGTGACATCATGACCACAAAACTTCGAGTAGTAAGTTCTAAAGCAGAGATAGAAGAGCTCAACAGAAACGAACAAATGATTCACTTGGCCTTCAGGGCCGCAAACACTGATCTATTCAAGTTGCTTCAGGCTTGTCCCAGGCTCAGAGTGATCCAGGTGCCATCATCATACTACAAGACCATGTCCAATGCCGGCAGAATGTTCCTGGAGATGCAAGGGGTAGAGATCGTCGAAGGTGATGTCTGGGGTCACAGAAAAGACATAGACGAATACTACTCGGTCGATGACAGAGTGATGGAAAAGATCTCCAATCTGCAGTCAGAAGGCATGAACCCCGACGAGATATCCGGAAGGATATCCAGAGAAACAAAGCTATCCCCCGGTCTCGTCAGATATATGGCCAAGCAATTGGCCTGAAAAGAGTTACTCTTCCGACACAAACTCTGCCTCGTCTAGGAGTTCCACGAGCCGTTCTAAAACTTCGGCCACACCGTCTCCGGTCAATGTCGACATGGTGGCGTCTGCACCGTCATATCGACCCAAATCAACTTTATTGGCCACCACAAAAACCGGAAGTTGAATCCACCTCTTGACGTCATCCAGAAGGGCAAGCTGTACATCCTGCGAGAAGCCACAATGTTCGCTGGGATCGAGGATGTAGAGGAGGACTCCTTTCAGGTGGCGCAATGCTGCGATGGCCTGAAGCTCGATATCGTTTCTCTGAGAGAATGGCCGATCCAAAAGTCCGGGAGTGTCCACGACCTGATATTTTTTATGATCTCTGATGAAGTGGCCCACCTCAATCCCTTTTGTGGTGAACGGGTAGTCTGCAATCTCAGGTCGAGCACCAGTCACGGCCACCAGAAAGCTGGACTTTCCAACGTTAGGATAACCCGCCACAACTATTGTGAGTAGCTCAGGATCCACCGATGGCATCTTGCGAAGTTGTTTTCTCGCCTCGTTCAGGAAGACTAGATCAGAGTCTATGGACCTGACCACAGAGGCTATTCGGCCAAAGGCAGCCCTTCTGATCGGGGACCTGTCTTTTGTCTTTTTAATCTTTTTGAGATGTTCTTGCGTGAGGTTTTTCACCTCTTTGGAGGCCCAACTCACCTTTGATAGATGAATCCTCATATCATCTACGCCCACCACCGCTTCAGTCAACTCCCAATAGAAGGGGGGGATCCTCTCGAATGATGGGTATTTTCTGACCAGTTTTTCCAGGTCGCCAGCTATAATGTTGCCAGCCGTCATTAGCATGGTCTCTTCACGTTTCGGGGCTTTTGCGCCCTTGCCCGCCTTCTTCGACCGTCTGAAGGCCCGATCGATAAGCTCCTGAGATGTGGGAGCAGTTGGCAGCCTTTCGAACATAACCTTCGTAGTGTATCTTGAAGACAGATAAACCTTGAGATCGGATAAGTCATGGGATAAAATGTTTGCGGAACATTTATATGCCATAAAATTGAACTGGTGGGGTCGAGGTGACCTGTTGAAAAGGTTAGGCACCGCGCTTCATCTAGTCCAAAAAAAGTTGATAGTGCGTGGAGAGCCAATCAGCAATAAAACAAATGCAAAGCTTCCGAGGATCAATTCTGTCGTTGTGAACCACAAGCGAGTGAACATCGGGCGGGTCTCAGAAATATTTGGCCCGACTGATCGACCCTACATCGTTGTTAAACCCTATCGACGGATAGACGCGACAGTCCACCTGGGAGAAAAACTCTACGTCGAGGAGAGTAGATTTAGTGGAAGAGATAGAAAAGATCAGGGAGATTGAGCTGTCTGAGGAAGAGTCGATCCGAGAGAGAATACGACTCAAACGCGAGAAGGAAAAGGTAGACGAATTCGAAAAGTTCGTCGTAGAGTGCCCCGAGTGCGGGAGTCACGCCTTGGTGCACGACTATGAGAGGGCTGAATTAGTCTGCAGCGAATGCGGCCTCGTTATAGACGAAAATTTCATCGACCAAGGGCCAGAGTGGCGGGCCTTCGATCACGACCAGAGGATGAAAAGATCAAGAGTGGGCGCGCCCATGACCTACACAATCCACGACAAGGGCCTTTCCACCATGATCGACTGGAGAAATCGGGACTCTTACGGCAAGACCATATCCTCCAAGAACCGAGCTCAACTCTATCGTCTCAGGAAATGGCAAAGAAGGATCAGGGTGAGCAACGCGACCGAAAGGAACCTGGCCTTCGCACTTTCAGAACTGGACCGAATGGCTTCGGCTTTGGGCCTTTCCAGGAACGTTAGAGAAACGGCAGCGGTAATCTACAGAAAGGCTGTGGACAAGAACCTGATCAGGGGCCGAAGCATAGAGGGCGTGGCTGCAGCAGCTCTTTATGCGGCCTGCAGACAATGCAACGTGCCTCGAACCTTAGACGAGATTGCAGAGGTATCGAGAGTGAGCAGAAAGGAGATCGGAAGAACCTACAGGTTCGTCTCCAGAGAATTGTCCTTAAAGCTCATGCCCACCAGCCCCATCGACTACATACCCCGGTTCTGCTCAGGTCTCAAACTCAAGGGCGAGGTTCAGGCCAAAGGGATCGAGATACTGCGTCAAGCTGCAGAAAAGGAGCTGACCAGCGGCAGAGGTCCCACGGGCGTCGCTGCGGCGGCGATCTACATCGCGTCCATCCTATGCGGCGATCGCCGAACTCAAAGAGAGGTGGCAGATGTCGCCGGAGTGACTGAAGTCACCATAAGGAATCGGTACAAGGAACTGGCAGAAGAACTGGGAATCGAGATCATCCTCTGACCGCAGAGGACGATCGAATATCTGACCGAAGATCCTTGCCCTCAAAGGTCCCATCCCAGGCTTTCGTTCCATCCTGGGATGGTTCTCTAGATCTTCGCGTCAGGTCTCAGATTCGCAAAGACTCTTTACAGCATCGATCGGTAGATCTCTGCTGTGGTCTCTGCAAGGGAGACTTGCCGTTTCATCGCCATTTTGAGCCGTTTGAGGGACCGTCTCTTAGAATATGGGTCAACTATCCATTCTATGCTCTTGTCATATCCCACATCCATGAAAATCAGACCTTCTGGCGGTGCTGCCGCAACGCCCTGATTCGTCACGGGATCGAGAAGCTCGTCGATCCAGCTCAAATCCTTATCCCCAGAGCCGATCATCTCAAGGACTGTCACGATTTTTCGGACCATGTTCCAAAGGAATCCGTCTGATCTGGCCGTTATCAAGACTATGTCGCCCTGATTCGCAACTTCTAGCTTCATCAACGATCTGGTGGTATCTTTCGTTTTCTCAGAAGAAAAGTTCCTGAAATTGTGGGTTCCCTTCAACAAAGAGGCTGCGTCTTGCATCAAGTCCAGATCCATGTTTGGTCCGTGCAGAATATAGAGGTACTCTCTCCAGATTGCACCGTATCTGGCGCTGAAGTTTTGGGGAACTGGTGCCCACGCCCAGGTCCAGATGTCCCAGGGAAGTTTGCTGTTTATGACGCGAGGGATGGCAAGATCTGCCTTTTCTTCTTCCACAAAGAAGGTGATCACTTGGCCAAGAGAGCTGACACCTCTGTCTGTCCTTCCGGAGTAGCAGAAAACTTGAGGTGATAGATCCAGCCGTTCCAGGGCCCCTATAACCGTTGACTGCACCGTCACAACATCAGGCTGGCGCTGGAACCCGTGGTATCGTCCTCCAAGATAAGCCAGCTTGAAGGCGATTCGTTTCATTCCCTCGAAGGGGGGGCCTGAACGTTCGGGTTCTGACTGGCCATTGCACGACTGTGGCCGTCTTTGAGTCATGCTCAAGTTCAAATCTCTCTTGGATCGGTTATCTCGCCGGTTATGGCTCCTGCAGCGGCGGTTGCAGGCGA
>CAZXBV010000156.1:0-4048 GCA_964639155.1 uncultured Methanotrichaceae archaeon | reverse complement strand
TATCACCCGATGAAGTGGTCGATTCTGACGTGATTCTCGATGTGGGGCAAGGATATTCCACATCCCACGTCAAAGGAGCAGTCCCTCTCTATTGGGAGACGCTTCTTGACGAAGATAACACGCCCAAGTCCGCATCTGAGATGAGCGAAGTTCTGGGTGACGCTGGCGTCTCTCCTGACGATTCGGTGGTCATCTACGGTGACTGTGTCGAATGTGGCGGAAAATCCGTTGCAACCTTCGTCTTCTGGGCGATGCGTTACCTCGGTCACGACGACGTCAAGGTTCTCGACGGCGGGATTGATGCCTGGAAAGAGGCAGGAAAGTCAGTAGAGTCCAATTCCAATTCAAGGCCAGCTGCAGTCTACACTCCCAGGATCAAATCGAGCCTTCTATCTGATTACGAGTCCATAACCAGTGGCCAAGTCCAGCTGGTGGACGCAAGGACTCTCCAGGAGTTTGCCAGCGATAAGATTCCGGGCGCGATTCATGTCGATTATGAGGAGATCCTCAAAAACGACCAGATCAAGAACGGTGAAGATCTGGGCTCGATCTTCGAGAAGCTAGACGAAGACCTTCCGGTCGCCATCTATTCCAATGCAGGAGCTAAGGCTTCTATGATCTGGTACGCACTCCAGCTGATGGGATACGAGTCCAGCATTTATACCTGGAACGACTGGCTCTCTCATCAGTCTCAGTCAGTCAAGACAGTGGTTCTGACGGCAGCAAGCGCCGAACCAAACCCTGCAAGACCTGGACCAATCACCATCTACGCAAGCTTCGATGTGGTTGAAGCAGATGCCGACGCGTCTGAAACTTCCATATTCGGGGAACCTTCTGTAGAAGATAGCTCAATTGAGGAAAATTTGGTTGAGGGAAGTTCCGCTGAGGAATCTTTAACAGAAGAAATCGTAGTTGAAGAACCCTCTTCAGAAGAGACTGTAATCGAGAACATTCTCGCTGAAGATAATGTAACCGAAGATAATTCTTCAGATGAAGTGATCGCAAAAGTGCCAAACGAAGGCGATTCAGAAGACGATACCGTGCTCACTGTGATGGGATGTGTTGCCTGTTTCCCTGCCCAGATCTATGCAGGAGGAAGCACCAGCACGCCTCTGGGTGGTGGCGTTCAGCTCGGTTCCATCGGAAACACTCCAATTGCCGAGGCAGGAGCGCTCGTCCAGAACGATAAGGGTGAGGAGATGGCAAGGATTGTGCTGACTCACACCAGCGGCAACGAGTACGCGGGAATCTGGGATGCTTCTGACAAGCCAGAGGGTGTCTACTCTGTTATCTTGGCAGCCACCGCTGGAGGCGATCCTTTCTACTTCGAAGACTCATTGACGATAGTGATCGACAACTCTGCGCCGGTACCGGAGACGACCGCCTCAAGCAAATACGTAAAACTGGGCCGCTAAAGTTGTGATGAAATCCCCCTTTCACCTATTTTTTGTCGTCTCGGTGGCATTGATTTTGATCATCTCTAGCGGTGCGGCCCCAAAATATAATCCCGATTTTCACGTAAAGGATAAGGCACCTCGCTGGTTTCTATTGGAGCTTGAGACTGTGCTCAATCCAGAGGCCAACGACCAGAAGCCACCTTCCATGTCCTGTGTCCAAGTTCTTCCCGAGATCGTAAAATGGGGTGGTCCTTGGGCAGAGATCTCGGTCAGAGTCTGGGATGATTCTGGAATAGAGATGGTTTACGCCGAGGTCGGCGATCGCTTCATACCGATGGTCAACTTGAAAGGTGACGGAAAATATGTGGGCCATTGTAGCCCTAACCTCTCACCAGGAGATTTTCCCATCACCGTTGTGACGGTGGATTGGGCAGGAAACGCCGTCAGAGACCAGAGTCTGACTTTGAAAGTTCTCGATCCTTGTGATGTGAACTGCAACGGGATCGAAGACTCCCTCGAAAACCTCGACCTAAAAGACCTGAGGGTGATCGTCCTTCACGATGATGGCACCACCCTCAACCAGCAAAGTTTGGATCAGGTGGGATTTTTGAAGAACGAATTCAAGGTTCTGCCAGGATCTTCGATGGAAGTCTCTGCCGAAAACTTGGGCGCACTTGCCAGAATCAAAGGCGTCAAAGGCGTTTATGAAGATCAGAAGCTCAGCATATTGGGCGATCTGGATGGCGAATCATCTACTGGTGTTGGATACTGCCTGAGGGACGACCCCCGGATGCAGGTTTCAAATCTCACTGGGGACGGGGTGACTGTGGCAATACTGGACACAGGCGTTGATCCAAAGCATCTATCTTTGGACGACATGGACGATGACATATCTACCTTTGATCCCAAGATCGTGGCATTCAAGGATTTTGTGAACGAGAGAAAAGAGCCTTATGACGATCAAGGTCACGGAACTCACTGCGCCAACTTGATAGCTGGCACCGGTGAAGACGGTGGTGTGGCTCCTGGTGCCAGGTTGGTGGCGATCAAGATCATGGACGAATACGGGGCCTGTTATCTATCTGATGCCATCACCGCTCTGGATTGGTGTATCGAGAACCAGGACGACTTCGGGATAGACGTGGTATCGTTCAGCGTCGGGGGTGAAGGATCTAGCGATGGAACTTCTCTTTTGGACAAAGCCTGTGACAGGATTGTGGATGAGGGCCTCGTCGTCTGCGTTGCAGCCGGAAATTCGGGTCCTTCCAAAAAGTCGATAGTTACGCCCGGGACTGCCGAGAATGTGATAACCGCTGGCGCAATCTACTCTGACGGCGAGATATTTCAGATGTCTTCGCGCGGCCCCACTCAAGACAATCGGATCAAGCCAGATCTGGTAACGGTGGGCGTAGACGTGGTTTCGGCGAAGTCTGGAACTCTCTTTGGCCAAAGCGCCATGAGCGGAACTTCGATGGCAACTCCTCAGGTTGCAGGAGCTGTTGCGATTCTACTGGAAAAAGATCCGAGCTTGACGTCCCAAGACGTGAAACGGCTCTTGCTCAAGTCTGCAGAAGATATCGGCATTTTGGGGCCTGACAACGTCTATGGTTGGGGCGCTCTCGACATCCCTCGGGCCATTTCGATTATGGACGAGACGGATGTTGCAGTCAAGCCGTCTGTGGTCGACTTGGGGTTGAGCAAACCTGTGGCAAAGGCTGGTGATCCTGTGACCATCGAGGCAGAGGTATCGGGCGAGGTGGATCGAGTTGAAGTTCACGTGTTGGGCGAGAGAAGAGACATGTTCATCCTCATGCACGATTTCGACCTAAACGGCGTCTATACCGCAAGGTGGGAGACTAGGTTTTGGGATCCGGGAGATTATACCATAACGGTGGAGGCGGTCGACCCTTTTGGGGTGGTGGGGGTGGCCTCTGCCCCTTTTTTCCTGGTGTGACTTGCATTTGATATGTGGCCGTAATTGTTTTTGTACTGCAACGTTTCTTAGATCGTGGTTCTAATGTGGAGAGATATATCGAGGTTTGGAAAGAAGCTGGTGGAAACTGGCTTGACTCATTCTCATTTCGGCAACATCAGCGTCAGGGTTGCAGATCAGATCATTATAACCCGGTCTGGTTCGATGTTGGACGAAATCGATGAAAATCAGGTGGTAGAGGTGGGGCTTTTTGAGCCCTCGTCTCTGGACATATTGGCAAGCTCTGAGACTGTGGTCCACAGGGCCATATACACTGAGACCTCGGCGCTTGCCATAATTCACACACATTCGCCTTATGCTGTGGCAACTTCGCTCCTGGAAGCTGACTATTTCGAGCCTGCGGATAGCGAAGGCACCTATTTCCTTCACAAGGTTCCAATCGTTGGTGGTGGAATCGGGACCGACGAGCTTGCGAGGAACGCGAGCTCTGTACTTCGGGAGCACAAGGCCTGTATCGCAAAGAGTCATGGCGTCTTCGCGGTTGGCGCAACACTCAAAGATGCCTACATTGCGGCCTGCATGGTGGAGCACAGTGCAATGGTGAGGTATCTGGTGGGGATGTGGGATCGTGCGAGGATAGATTAGTCGGTGGGAATAGAAATCTGGCGAGTGTCCGTCTTTTTCTCATGAAAATGGTCTGGTCATAAGTTCAGATGAT
>CAZXBV010000155.1:2460-4049 GCA_964639155.1 uncultured Methanotrichaceae archaeon | reverse complement strand
ATTTCGGACATGAGCCTTTTGATCATGGATGTCGGTTATGCGCCCACGTTTTCAAGGTACAATCTTGGTAATGTCTAACTCCAGGATGTCTTCTGCCCCCACCTTCTTCAGCTCGGGTATGAGGAGGTTTACCTGCGACCTGTCGACTACGCTTTGGACTGCGTAATAGCCAGAGTTGTAGAGCTTAGAGATGGTGGGCCGTTTCATGCTCGGCAGGAGCGATACTAGATCTTCGATCTTATCTTCGGGAATGTTCAGGGCGATCATGACCTTGCCTCTTGCTCTTGTCACCGCGAAGAGCAACGTTTCCACGGCCAGGATATCCTCTCGCTTCTCGGGGTCGTTCCAGCTTTCTTTGTTGGCGATGAGTTCAGAAGTGGACTCCAAAATCACGTCGATGATCTTAAGCCCGTTCTTTCTCAAGGTAGATCCAGTCTCGGTCAGGTCGACCACAGCATCTACAAGTTCAGGAACCTTGGCTTCGGTAGCCCCATAAGAGTACTGGATTTCAACCGGCACTCTGAGATCGTCGAAGAACTTCTTGGTCAAGTTGGGGTACTCTGTAGAGACCCTGCTATTAGGAAGGACGTCCTTTGCGGATTTTGCGTTCTGGCTTTCCGGAACTGCCACGATCACTTTGACCTTGCCAGGCCCCTGTTTTCCGTAGTCAAGCTCTGCAACAGTGACGACGTCAGATTCAGATTCCTTGATCCAATCGGTTCCAGATATGCCAAGGTCGAAGTACCCTTTGGCAACGTAAGTTGGGATCTCCTGAGGCCTTAATATCTTCACTTTCCCTATTCGAGGATCGTTGATCCTGGCGTTGTACTCGCGTTCAGTCCTCTTGATTTCAAGACCTGCCTGTTTGAAGAGCTGGAGGGTCTGTTGCTCCAAGCTTCCTTTGGGAATTGCAATATCTATCATCGGAAAGTACACCACACGCCTCTGGAGAGATCGAGAGCTTTTATATTTTTGCCCCTCATCCAAGAAGGTGGGTCTAGGCGAGATTTTTATATCTTCGGGTCGATCTCCAATTGATGAACCTCAAGGACGCGCTCCAGAGTCGAAGGTCGATCAGGAAATACAAAGATCGATCGATCGAGCAAGATGTGGTCGAATCTATCCTGGAGATGGCCGAGACCGCGCCCTCTGCAGGAAACCTCAGGGCAAGAGAATACTTCGTCGTGACCCGCCCTGAAATCAAGACGATGTTGTCGATGGCCGCCTACGGCCAAGAACATGTGGCAAAAGCTCCCGTCCTGATAGTGGTCTGCGCAGATCCGATGAAGTCTGAAAGACGGTACGGTGATCGAGGCCATCTCTACTGCATCCAGGATGCGGCCTCTGCTGCCACCTGTATTCTCCTATCTGCTCAAAACACGGGACTTGGATCTTGCTGGACTGGGGCTTTCGATGACGAGGCCGTAAAAGACGTTTTGGCCATCCCCGAGCGATTAATCCCAACTGCCATAATCACATTGGGCTGGCCCGACGAAAAGCCCACCCCCCCATCAGGTCAGGACATGGCGGAGGCGGTCCACTGGGTGAAATAAGCCAATCTGACGATCTGGAAGGGCAAGATGGCAATA
>CAZXBV010000155.1:0-2360 GCA_964639155.1 uncultured Methanotrichaceae archaeon | reverse complement strand
TCTCGATTCCGCCTTGAGAGAGATCGTGGATGCAGTCCTATCCGGAGACGTCTCAAATCAATCAGAGCTGGAAAGATGGAAACGGAAGGTTAGCAAGAGGCTTTGCCTATCGAGCCTTCCCAAGAACGCAGACATATTGGCCCATGCGGAATATGATGAGCGAGATCGTCTCAAACTCCTCGTAAGAAAGCCCACTCGCACCCTTTCTGGAGTTGCGGTAGTTGCAGCCATGACATCGCCTGCGCCCTGTCCTCACGGGGTCTGCGTCCCTTGTCCTGGCGGAGTCGGGCTAAAAGAGATGCCTGCAACGCCCCAGAGCTACACGGGAAGGGAACCTGCAGCACTCAGGGCAGGCCAGCACAACTACGATCCTTACAATCAAGTCTTTGCGAGGCTCACCCAGCTCGATCAGATAGGTCACCCCCTCGACAAGGTCGACCTCATCATCATGGGCGGGACGATAACATCAAGGCCACTTGGGTATCAACACTGGTTCGTGAAGCGGTGTATTGAGGCCATGAACGATTATCCTGTCCAGGTCAAATCTTGCAGAAGACGAAAGAGCTTCTTGGAAGTTGCAAAAGAGAACGAGTCTGCCCGGGTGAGAAACGTGGGCACCACCTTTGAGACGAGGCCTGACTGGTGCACGCCCATTCAGATAGCAAATATCCTCTATCTTGGCGGAACCAAGGTCGAGCTCGGAGTCCAGAGCACAAACGACCTAATCTTAAAAAAGATGAGACGAGGCCACACGGTTGAAGATTCCGTACGCGCAAACTGCGATCTTCGGGAAGCGGGGCTGAAAGTAGGGTTTCACATGATGCCAGGATTGCCCGGGTCAAACTTCGAGATCGACCTTGAAAGCTTCAGAACGCTCTTTGACGACGAGAATTTCAGGCCGGACTATCTCAAGATCTATCCTACCCTGGTGGTGGCAGGGACCGAGCTTCACGAGCTTTACCAAAAGGGTGAGTACGCCCCACTTGAGGGGGACGAGGCCGCAGAGCTCATATCCCAGATCAAAGAGTTTGTCCCACCATATACCAGGATCCAGAGGGTTCAAAGAGACATACCGGCTCACCAGATCGTTGCAGGGGTGAAAAAGAGCAACCTTCGCCAGATGGCACAAGGAAATCTGATGACGCGAGGGAAAATGTGCCGATGCATCCGGTGTCGTGAAGCAGGACTTCGAGGCATTTCCGAAATAAAGGTATCCGTCACTCATATCAGATATCGAGCCTGTGGTGGCGAGGAACGGTTCTTGTCCTACGAGGGAAAGGACGGAACTCTGGCCGGTTTTCTGAGGCTGAGGCTGAGCAAAACAGCAAGGGTAAGAGAGCTTCACGTCTACGGACCCATGATGCCTTTGGGGAAAAAAGGCGGCTGGCAGCACAGGGGTTTTGGTGCAAAGCTTCTGGCAAAAGCTGAAGAGATGGCGCTAGATGCAGGTTACTCAGAATTGGCCGTCACCAGCGGGATTGGGGCAAGACCTTATTATCGACGTCATGGGTACCGACTCGAAGGGCCGTACATGTCAAAAAACCTGAACTAAAAAAGGACGGGTAGATTATAAGGATTCTATCTCCTCAGATATTTTCAGATAATATCCAAAAAGCTCGCCACCCCATTCCCTGGCCGAATCCCCGATACAATTGAGGTCCGTTCCGACATCGTATCCACCATCCATCCTGAAAAGCCCCAACACGAGTATCTTATCGGTGACTGTGAACGCCACCGTAACGTCTGTATCGATCCGATACAGCCTGAAGGTTTCAAGCTTGAGCAGCTCATTTAGCAAGTCTGAATAGTTTTCGGCCACGATATCGAGGATCTCCCCAGTCAGGATCAGATCGACCTCGGCACCGTTCATCAGGGCGGTGGCAATGGCTTCAGCATATCCTGGCACTATTATGGGAGATACACCTTGGATCATCTTTGCGTTACTGAGCTCTGATATGAAATACTCTTGACTTTTGAGAACCTCAGCAGGATTTCCTTCTATGATCTCGGATTCGATGAGCATCCCCATTCTTGGTATTAATTTAGTGGGAATCCCTGTTATGTCGTGGTTTTTCCAAAAATGTCGGTACTTTTCTACTATCTGAACGAAATTGACCATATCGTCCAGCAGATATGCCTGCATCTTGCCCAAGTTGGTAAGGTCATATCCATCTCCGGTTCTGGTAATGATCTCCGAGTCGCTCATGTCTCTTATGGCATGTAAGATCGTGGTGTTTCGGATTCCAGTCTCCGTTGATAAATCGGATGAGCTTTTTGCCCGTTCCAAGAGGCTTAGCATGATCTGAGTTCGAATCTTGGATCGGGTAAAGGACTTGAGCTGTTCCTCTGCAATTGCATAT
>CAZXBV010000154.1:0-4088 GCA_964639155.1 uncultured Methanotrichaceae archaeon | reverse complement strand
ATAGCATGGAAACATAAGTCAACAACTTCCAACTTGGACCGGAAGTTGTTGACCAGAGACTTTCCATCCAACCTGCAGAAGGTTGATCGCCTCAAGTGCCGTCAAACGTCAGGCGAAGTCAACGATTTCGATGGAGTTGTGGCGTTTTCGGGCTTGGAATCGGCAGTTAGGTTGACTGATGCCTCAGCCCTTCTGAATTCGTCAAAAACTCGCGAACCACCAGAATTTTTGGTAAAGTCCTTAAACTCGGATTCCAAATCCATCTTTTTCAACTCAGATATTCCATTTGCATTTGCAGACTCCAAAGTCAGCCCAGGAGTCTTAAGTTCGTCCTCCAGTTTGGAACCGTTAGACTCATTCACCGTGCTGAAACTTCCAACGCTGACGCCACCAAGATCTTTCTGGCCGCCCATCTTCTTGCCAAATTCGCTAGCTATATCGAAGTTTTTAATCTCAGATATCCCCTTTGTGGGAAGTTTTGGAACCGAATCTTCGACTTTGGAACTTTTATCCGCATCGGCTACATCACCCACATCGGCTAACCCATCTAACTCTTTTTCGACCTTGACATCATCTTTGGCAGAATCATCTGCAAAGTTAATTACTGTTTTCAGATCTGGCGATTCAGGTACCGTAATGGGGTCAGAATATTCTGCTTTCGTTATCGTTTCTGAAGACTCGTATGTCGCAGTGCCTATATCAACTTTAACCGCGCCCTTGTCCACACTATCTACTGTCCCCTCTTTTTCGAATTCAGAAACCGCTTTGGCATCGATGTCTTCTCCAACAATGTCTTCATCAGATATACCTGAAGCCGCATCCTTCTCTTCCACCTCAATTTCTGAGGATTTTGCCGTTTCTTTTGGATCTAAGGGCACAACACGTTTCTTGATCTCGCCAGTTTCTACCAGATCCGTTGGACGAGCTGACTCGGCCAGCTTCTTAATGTCTACAGATTCAGCAGGCCCTTTTAGAAGTGAAACATCAGTAAATTTCTTCAGGTCTAGAATTCCCACAGGCTCGCTGGTACTGGCAGGTTCGATGGCATCCATTGGATCTTTGGTTGAGGCACCCACCCCAGACTTTCCTGATGATAGATCTGATTCCACAGCTTTGCCCTCAAGACCTGACGTCGTCCCTGTCTCAGAATAATCAGATGACTTGTCGGCTGAATCAGACGAAGACTTGCTCCCTCCACCACCAGATGAAGTGGTTTTGCTGCTTCCACCTGAAGACGTAACGGTTATCCTCCGATATGATCCATCCCCATCTTGACCTAAGACGCGAGGCACCGTATCTATCCGCTCCGAAGGCAAAGTTGTGAGGGGATCTCCAGACGGTTTCGCGTTGAGATTTGAAAAAAGCGAATTGGAGCTGTCTTTTGCAAGCACATTCCACGATAGAAGATTTGCAATACCAGGTGCGAGAAGAACTAAACCCACTACAGTGATCGCCCCCCAAACACGAACCTGATTATTGGAGGGGGATCTGATATACCTCAGCCACCCGTTCTGCAAACTTTTCCTCTGGCCTTTTTTATCTGAATATATCATATATGCAGAACTGGCCACGAAGATCGCGCCCATTATTGTAACTATAAGGATGAGCATAAGTCCTGTCCACCTGTCCGATTTCGTCCTTGATCTCAATTACGCATAATTTTTCTAAAATACTTTCGGTCCAGTCGCCTTTTATATGGGAAAGGCGATCATGCGAGAGTGGTCCTATGAATGCAGAAGATGAGTTCAAAACGATTCGGCAGAACGCTCGTCAGATGCCGGATGAAGAGAAGATCGTGTTTTACCAGCTGAAAAAGAAAAAAAGCTTTGTCGCCTTGCTGCTCGCCATATTCTTCTTCGGAGGGGCTGGTCTCTTGTACGCCGGAAAGGTGACAAAGGGCGCTATCATTTCTGCCATCGTTATAGGTCTCCTAATGGCTGCCGTTTTCGTAGGTGGCGCAGGTCAAGTTTACGTCGGCGATATGTCAAGAAATGTGCAGTTCGTCCTTCTCGTTGCAGCCCTTTTGCTGTATCTCTATTCGATTAAGAGCGCCCACGATCTGATAGCCCAATACAACGAGAACCTGCATAAAGCAGTATTTGAAACGATCCTTTGATATTTGGTCACCTCTTTTTGGCCAAGTTGTATTCTTGAGTGTTTTTGGGAGGACGGCACCTCTATCGGCGCCATCCAATCACACTCCCCATCTCGATCCACTCCAAAGATCGGCCCAAGATCGAACTCGTCTTTTTTGCCGCTTTAGACGACCTGAATGGTCACAGTCTTCTCGATGTTGCATCCGTCCAAGGTACCTGAGACTGTGAAGGTCCTGGGGCCAGGTGCCTCAAACCTGGAGTTCAGCTGATACGTTCCCGTCGATATCCTGCTCAAGAAAGTCCCAACCATGCCGTCAGTCTCGCTTCGGGTCAGTCCCAGCTTTGAAGGATCCGCAAGCGTGCCTTCCCCATTGTAGAACTTGATGGAGAGGGTGTACGGACTATAAGCGCTGGTGGAGCTGAAATCCATCAGGACGTAACAGTCTCCAGTACTTACAGGTTCTACAGGCTGGACGAATATGTTCCAGCCCGCGTCTTCCTGAGATACGTAGGCAACCCAAAGAAGGCCGTCAAGCGGGTTGTAAGCCAAAGACGGCCAGGTCTGGGAATTGGGTTTCTGGACGAAAGGATACCGTTCGAGCAAATTCCAGCTGGAATCAAACTCTTCCATGTACAGATCGTAGTCGCCTCCTTCCATAGAGCCATAAGCCAGGTAGAACTTGTCATCCTGCCAGAACAAAGACGGGTAGTCCTGATCTGAAGAATAATAGGTAAGCTTATTCTTCTCCAGCTCTTTTAGGTTCATGTCATATGTCTTGACGAATATGTCTAGGTTTCCGCTCTCTTGCGACGTGTAGGCCACATAGAACCGGCCATTTGCGTAGACTAGAGACGGGCTGTCCTGGTAAGACCTCTCAGGAGTTACTTTCACCTTTCGTTGAGAGTTCCAGAACTGGTCAAACCGCTCGATGAAGATATCGCCACCGTAAGACGAACCAGTCTCCCAAGATTGGTAGGCCAGGTAGAAGTCGTTGCCTACGCGGACGAGCGACGGCCTATCCTGATCCGAACTTAAAGTCGTGAGCCTCCGAGTCTCGACAAAGTTCAGGTCCGAATCGTACTTTTTCACGAATATATCGAAATTTCCGTATTCGTCAGAGACGTAGGCTGCGTAATAGTACCCGCCATAGTATACGACAGAAGGAGAGTCTTCATAGGCGCGTTTGCTGGTAGCTTGGACTTTTTTCAACTGGTTCCAGCTTGAGTCTAACCTTTCGAGGAATACATCGCCCTGGTAGTAGCTTCCCGCCTCCCAAGATTGGTAGGCCAGAAGGTAGCCGCCGTCTGCATACAGAAGAGAGGGACGATCGTGGTTCGTCTCACCAAAAGTTAGCTGGTGGACGCCTCCGGGGCGGACCAGCTGGTAATCTGCGTATCCCATACGGCTATCGTAGCTTGTGGCAGACGCGTGTTTTCCGTCTCTCACGTAGACGTAGACATCGTACTCGCCGGCATCAGTTGAGCCGCTTGACCAAGTCCAAGTGTCGCTGTAGCTCCAGTCCTGTATAACAGTCCAGGAGTTTCCTGTTGAAGGACCTTTCAGCCAGAACCTGTAGAGGAGGGCGTCACCATCTGGATCGTAGGCTGTAGCCTTCCAGGATATGACGGAACCCGCCATCTGTGGGCTTGGCTTGTTGGGTGCGACACCACTCAGCACTGGTGGCTGGTTGGCCACGACGGGCACTGAAAGCTGATAGTTCCAGTAGCCAGTTCCGCTGTCGTAGCTTCCTGACGATGCATGTTTTCCGTCTCTTACGTAGACGTAGACGTCGTACTCACCAACATTGGCGGAATCGCTAGTCCAAGTCCATGTGTTGCTGTAACTCCAGTCTTTTGCCACCGTCCAGGCGTCCCCCGTGGAAGGGCCCCTCAGCCAGAACTTGTAGAGGAGCGAGTCACTATCTGGATCGTAAGCTCCTGCAGTCCAGACTATCGTCGTTCCTGCTATCTGAGGTTCGGGCTTGCTAGGCG
>CAZXBV010000153.1:0-4093 GCA_964639155.1 uncultured Methanotrichaceae archaeon | reverse complement strand
GCGAGAATTCTCAGTCGTTCCAAATCTCGTCCCATCTCAGCTCCAACCCCACAGCGGGCTGTTCCAGCCCGAAGCTGCGCAGAACCTGAGGATGAATCTCGCCGAAAGATCCGACATTCACGCCGTTTACGACCAGATCGCCTCTCCTCCCTTCAAGGAACGCCCCGTCCCCGGAAGGAACTATCTCGGGCTCGATCCCAATACCTCTGAAGATGGCATCTATCATTGATCTGATCTCGGCAAAGTCAGCCCCGCTGTGGATGGAGGCTGCCGCCAGGTTCTGCCTGGTCTTCCTACCCACGAGCACATCGCCTAGGGCGAAGATCTTCTGAGGCAAAGGATGATGTTGGTTTAAAGAGAAGATCTCAAGAAGGCTCGGGAGTATGTCGGTTCTGACCATGGTGTGAAGCTCGCTTATGGGATGGAGAACCCGGGTGAAGGCCTTTTCGTCTCTGGAACGTCTCATGTTCTCGAAGTTGACAGCCTCGTTGGTGAGCGTGAAAGGCATTGTCTCGATATATCCTAGACCCACCATGATCTCTCTTAACTCTGACTTTCTGACTTCGATAGAATGAGCCTTCCCGACAGTGACCGTTTTTGGGATCGCTGGCACCAGGTTCTCATAGCCGTATCCGATAGCCACATCTTCGAATATGTCCCAGGAATGCATGATATCGGCCCTGTAAGCCGGGGCTAGAACCTCTATCTGAGCGTTTTTGGCCGTTGCGCCAAAACGCATTTTTTCCAGGTACTGGGCGATCTCTTCTGACGATAGATCAGTCCCGATCAAATTGTTTGCATCCTCGGCTTCGATCGTCCACTTCGCAGGAGTGAGGTCAGGGAGGATCTTATCGCCCTCGGCGCTCTTGACAAGAACGCTCTCGATCCGGCCGCCCCTTTCGGCAAGAGCCGTTGCGACTATATTCAAAGCCCTCTGAACCGCGACGTAATCGGTGCCTGTGACATCTAAGAAGAGGTCGCGAGAGTCATCTCGTACCCGGGTCAGATTGCCATTGATTATCGGGGGAAACGAAAGAACTTGGTCATCTGCGTCCAATATCAAGGGGTATCGGTCCATTCCTTCAAGGATATGAGCGTAAGATATGCCTTTGGGATGTTCTTTTAGTATGTCTCTCATTGAGAGGCTTTTTTGAAAATCTAGTGGCACGAACTCGAAATCGGGATCCGCAGCAAGATATCTGAAAGGCGGCTTCACTCTGGATATGTCATGAACGCCGATCGCAACCTTCTTCCTGTTCCGGCCAAGTCCCCAATGAAGGTCCTCTTGCAGATCCATGAGCGACTCGATTGCAGGATCGGAAAACTCAAGGTCCCTGACGACGGCACTGCACAGGTACGGCCGTACGTTCTTGACTGACGGGTCTACCTCGATCACGATATTGCCGGGCTCAATCTCGTATTCAGGAAGGCCAAGTTCCAAACCAAAGAAACCGCGCAGGGCCCTGGCCACGCCTTCAGGACTGTAAAGGTCGGGTCTGTCCGGAAAGAACTCTATGTCAGCATAATCCTCTTCCAAGCGCTCGATGTCGGCACCGATCATGGGGACCCTCTTTAGGATCGTGTCCCGATCGACCCCGACCAGTTCTTCCATATCTTCGTAATAGAGTCTGATAACTGGCATCGACTTTACCTCCCAAATCAGAGCGTTTTCACCAGAGTATCCCTAAGCCATCCAATGTCGGACTGGTAAAGCTCTCTTAGGTCTTTTAGTCCCAAAGTGAGCATGGCAACCCTGCTCACGCCAAGCCCCCAGGCCAGAACCGGCGCATCGATCCCGAAAGGCGCCGTAACTTCTCGCCTGAATACGCCCGCGCCACCTAGTTCCACCCAGCCAAGGCCGTCTATGTAGACTTCGGGTTCCACGCTGGGCTCGGTGTAGGGGAAATAAGCTGGCCTGAACCTGACCTCTTCAAATCCCATCTTGGCGTAGAACTCTTCTAATATGCCAAGCAGGTTCCTGAAAGTGACGCCTTCATCCATCACGATACCTTCAAGCTGCTCAAACTCAGGGGTGTGAGTGGGATCGATCGCCTCACGCCTGTAGGACCTATCGATTGAGAATGCTTTCACAGGTGGCTTGGGATGGTCTGCCAGATATTTTATGGTAAGAGATGTGGTGTGAGTTCTCAAGACCTCTTTTCTTGCAACCTCTGGGTCCCAAATTCCGCCCCAGCCAGTAGAACCCACGTTGCCGCCGTGTTCGTGCATCTCTTTTATCTTGGAGTAATCCGGCACTTCGGCTTTTGTTTCTAAGTAGAAGGTGTCTTGCATCTCTCTTGCAGGATGGTCTTGAGGCTGGAAGAGGGCGTCGAAGTTCCAGTAGCTCGACTGGATTATTTCGCCCTTGATCTCAGCAAAGCCCATCTCCATCATGATCTCTCTCATCCAGCGAATGAGCCTCTGGTAAGGGTGCATCTTTCCAGGATAGATCCTTTCAGCCGGAAGCGAGACGTCGTACTTCCTCACGCGATAACGCGTTCCATTGTAGAGAACGTTAGCGTCATCCCAAATACCGTTCTTCATCATGTCAGGGGTTATCTGGCCGATCTCCTGG
Source organism: uncultured Methanotrichaceae archaeon (assembly GCA_964639155.1). Classification (GTDB taxonomy): domain Archaea; phylum Halobacteriota; class Methanosarcinia; order Methanotrichales; family Methanotrichaceae; genus CAYWZG01. The sequence continues at coordinate 1,518 of CAZXBV010000153.1, read as the reverse complement.
ACGAGATCTTCTTTGGATATCTCCAATGTCTTGCCAAGGTCGGTGACCTCGTATCTCCAGGACTTGGTGGTGACAGACTCGATGAGACCTCTGCTCTTCAAGATTTTGAGGGCTTTACTGTCCAAGTCAGACGCGTGAGTTCCGCCCTGGAAGTTAAGAGTTTCAAGAACGACCTCGTCAACGCCCCTGGAAGCGTCTCCGATGGGCTTTACAACGCCTTTATCGATCGAAGCCCAGCCCTTCTTCTTGAGCCAGCCGATCCCCACCTTGAGGCAGGGATCCTTGATCGCGGATAGCAAAATTCCCTCAGTGCCTGCCAAATCCAAAATCTGCCTTTCAGGCAAGCCCAATTCTGCGTATCTCGCGCCTTCTTCGGAGAGGACACAAACCTCTTCGACCTTCTTTTCGACCTGTACCAGATTCTTATCGGCAAGGCCCTCTGCCGCCGATATCACCGAAACCGGCTTGAGCCCGAGCCTTTCGGCGATGGACTCGGGATCGCTGAGCCCCTCCGATATCTCCTTTAGCACCTGCTTATCCCTGGGAGATAAAGCAGATATCCTGTTGTCTTCAGATGGCATGTGATCATCATCCCACGAAATCAGAATTTCATCGGAAAGCAAATACAAGACTGTATATTAAGGCTGCCCGTCGGGAGCGATCGACCATGAAAGAGGCATGACGAACATATTAGCTACATGTTGCAGAACCCGTGCCAACAGCACTTGGCTGGACCGACGGAAAGAGCAAAAGTATAAATACACCTCTCCAAAGAAGAGCACCGATCTGGGGAATTATATGAAATGTCAAGGACGCTCCAAGAGGAAGTATACCGGCGGAAGGAGGATATCCAGCCGGGGAAAGCGCAAGTACGAATTGGGCAGAGAATCTGGTGAGCCAAACGTGGATATCACCAGGAAGAAGACTATCAAGACACGTGGCGGCAATACTAAGATCCGTCTTTTAAGGTGCGATGTCGCCTGCATTACAGATTCTGCGGCTGGAAAGTCCAAGACCGCGAAGATCGAAAGCGTGGTGGAAAACGGCGCTAACCTTCACTACGTCAGAAGAAACATACTCACCAAAGGCGCTATAATCAAGACCGATATGGGCAACGCTCAGATCACCAACAGGCCAGGCCAGGAAGGGTTTATAAACGCTATCCTCATCACCGAGTGATTCAGCACAATCGTTTCGATCACTTTTTGGATGTACCTGATATTCAGATGCAGTCGGTGCGGTCGTCACCTGTACGCTGAGGAGGGGACCTGCACCAGATCATGCCCTTGTGGAAAGAAAATCACCCTAAAGAAGGTGAACGTGCTCGCAAGGGCCGAGGACGCCATCGAGGCTGGAGAGAAAGTCAGATCGCTCCAGCTCGGCAGCCGAGGGATGACCGGCTTTTCCAGGGCTGGCTGAATGCATTGCACTTTCCAGACTGTTGTTGTTGTTGTTGCTTTGTGGCCTTGCAAATGCCCTAAATATGAAAAATCGATATGTTATGGCCCCATTTTCAGG
>CAZXBV010000152.1:0-4099 GCA_964639155.1 uncultured Methanotrichaceae archaeon | reverse complement strand
CACGATCATGAGCATGACGATTGTGGCTGTTGAGCCACCTCTTTTTCCATTTCATATTACGGAATTGTGAACATAAGACCAGGGAGGTATTAGCATGTTCAAAAATCACACTTGTAACCGCATCGCAGGAATCTGTCTTTTACTGACCTCATTCTTGCTCGTTGGCTTTGCACAAGAAGCAGACTTTGTGGTAAGTCCTGATGGCGAATACACCTCGATTCAGGCCGCAATTGACGTTGCAATCACCGGAGACATAATCGAGGTCCAAAGTGGCATCTACGAAGAGAACGTGAACGTCAACAAGTCCATCACGCTCAGAGGGGCCGATACCGGATCGTGGAAACCGGTGGTGGATGCGAAAGGTAACGGAACTGCCATAACCATATCCACAAGCGGTGCCGTGCTGGAAAATTTCTGCGTCGTCAACGCCGGGAAATACCCCGATGCTGGAATAAAGGTTACGTCTGACAAGAACGTCATATCCAACTGCAACGTCTGGAACAACGGACATTGGGGCATATACCTGAAAGGTGCCGACGAGAACTTGGTCACAGGATGCTTGATCAGCACCAACGGCGACGATGGAATTCTCGTATATAGCTCCAACGAGAACGTCTTCAGATACAACACAATCAGCAACAATGGCGATGACGGCATCCAACTGCTCGAATCCGACCAAAACTCTCTCGTAAGCAACTCTGCAGACGTCAACATGGATAGCGGCATCTTTCTTGACCAATCCCAGATCAATTTGGTCCGAGGCAACGCCATAACCAACAACATGTTTGGAATCCGGCTCCTGAATTCCAGCACAGAAGGCGTTGGACCCAACCTTTTCGTAAACAACACACAAGATACCCGCGCGGAGAGTTAATAGACCTCTCCTTGTCCCCTATTTTTCTTTCAAATCCTGAACGGCGAGCGATTGAGGCCGTTTGAACGTGTGAATTTAAACGCGAAGATTTGAATAATATTAAATGGGCGAGACGGATGACCTCTTCCTTCGAAACCAATTTAACCCACGAATCCTACATTCTCCAGCAGACATGCAAGATTATTCCGTCAACCAGTTTTTGGAACTTGCCGGGACTCCCAAGATCGATATCGAGGTGTGTGATGTCACGCTCAGAGACGGCGAACAGATGCCAGGAGTCGTCTTCAGGCCCGACGAGAAGATGGACATCGCGGTCAGGCTGGACGAAGTTGGGGTTGAGATCATTGAAGCGGGCTTTCCGGTGGTCTCCGAAGCCGAGAAGAGGGCGGTAATAGACGTCTCCAAACTGGGCCTGAACGCCAAGATCTCAGTCCTTTCAAGGTCGGTCAAGAAAGATGTGGACGCAGCTTTAGACTGTGACGTGGACATGGTAAGCGTCTTTATAGCCACTTCAGATCTACACCTGAAACACAAGCTCCACATGAGCTGCAACGAGGCCGTAAGCTGCGCTTATGATACCTTGGAATATGCTAAGGATCATGGCCTGATCGTTAGGTTCTCGGCAGAAGATGCCACCAGGACCGATTTTGGGCTTTTGAAGGCGTTCTACAAAAAGGCCGAAGATTACGGCGCCGATTACGTGAGCATCGCCGACACAGTTGGCATACTGAATCCCAGGACCACCTACTACATGGTAAGCGAGATCAAAAAGGTGGTGAAGATCCCCATCTGCATGCACTGTCACGACGATTTGGGCCTTGCGCTGGCAAACACACTCGCTGCGGCAGAGGCAGGTGCCAAACAGCTTCACACCACGGTCAATGGGATCGGTGAGAGGAGCGGGAACACACCTCTTGAAGAGCTTATGGTGACGCTAAAGGTCCATTATGGGATTGATCGGTACAATACCACAAAGCTCTCGTCACTCTCCCACCTCGTTCAGAGCTATTCTGGAGTTATCGTCTCCAAGAACAAGGCAGTAGTGGGCGAAAACGCCTTTGCTCATGAGTCAGGCATCCACGTGGCTGCGGTTCTAGAAGAGCCCAGAACTTACGAGCTTTATTCCCCTGAGATGGTGGGATCTGGCAGGAAGATCATAATCGGGAAACATACCGGTGCCAAGGCTCTGAAGTACATCACCAAGAAGATGGGGTATAACCTGGAGAACGACGATATCTGTCATCTTGCAGAGAAGGTGAAAAGGTGCAGCGAGTTCAAGCGCCCAATATCTTGTGAAGATCTGCGAAGGCTGATCCACGACCTTGATATCGAGATTGTCTATCCAGACCTCTGAAAATCCCGACTTTTCTCTTGGAAAGTCGTTCGCTTGGCTTTGGGCAGTGGATCGAATTTAGGTGGTGGCTTTGGGCTGGTGGGGTGAGATACTTAGGGTAGACCTGAGCAGGAATGTCGTATCAAAGGAGCAGCTCGATGAGGCCGCACTCTCTCGTTTTGTGGGCGGGAGAGGACTTGGCGCAAAGCTGGTCTATGACGAGGTCGACCCAAAGGCGGATCCGTTGGGGGTCGAAAACAGACTGGTCTTTGCCACAGGACCACTTTCTGGAACCCGCGCGCCCACTTCTGGCAGGTTCTCAGCTTCTTTCAAGTCGCCTCTAACTGGCCTTCTCACCGACTGCAATTGTGGTGGATTCTTTGGTCCCTGGATAAAGAAGGCCGGTTACGACGCCATCGTGATCCAGGGCGCGTCAAAAGAGCCTTGTTACCTATCGGTTTCAGACCAAGGTTGTGACATTTTTAATGCTGGTGACTTGTGGGGGAAAGGGACTCTTGAAACCGACAAAATCCTTGAAAATAAACATGACGGCAAGGTAGCCTGCATCGGACCTGCTGGTGAGTGTGGCGGGCTAATATCCAGCGTGATCGTCAACGGAAGACGAGCACTTGGAAGGGGTGGCATCGGTGCTGTGATGGGATCAAAGAAGCTAAAAGCCCTGGTTGTGGCTGGCAAAAAGAAGGTCCCAATTCAAGATGAAAAACGGTTCGAAAGGGCCGTGGATGTGGCAAAAGACCTCATCAAGGGAAAGATCAACAAGGGCTGGAGCCTCCCAGTCATGGGGACGCCTTCGATATTTCATATCTTGAATGCCAAAGGGATGCTGCCCGTCAAGAATTTTCAGGAGTCTGAGTGGCCGTTTGAGAAGGCAGATCTCATCAGCGGCGAGCGGCTCAGGCAAGATTTCATCTCGGGAAAGCAGGGTTGTTACATGTGTCCTATCATATGTGGCCACAAGGTCACTTTGCCCGATGGAAACGAGATGAAGTCGCCAGAGTTTGAGACTCTCTGGTCATTTGGGCCGGACCTCGATAATTCCGATCTCGAATCGATAGTGAAAGCTGGCGCCCTCTGTGACGACTACGGCCTTGACACCATATCCACTGGCGCTACAATCGCGTCTGCAATCGAGCTTGTGGAACTGGGCAAGCTGAAAGCCGATCTTAGGTGGAACGATCCTGAAAAGGTGTTGCAGCTCATACCCAAAATCGCTCGCATGGAAGGCATCGGGCAAGAGTTAGCAGAGGGTTCGAAAAGGTTGTGTGAACGTTATGGCGCGCCCGAAACGTCGATGAGTTCAAAGGGGCTTGAACTTCCTGCCTACGATCCACGGGGCGCTCAAGGGATGGGGCTCGCTTATGCCACTTCGAACCGAGGGGCGTGTCACATGAGGGCTTACACGGCTCTTTCGGAGTTGAGGGGCAAACCAGACAGATTCAAAACAGAAGGCAAGGCCCAGCTCGTCATAAATATGCAGGATAGGAGCGCCTTTGAGGACTCGCTTGTCTTATGCAGGTTTGTTCAGCCAGTCCTAACTCCAAAGATCAGCTCTGAACTTTATGCAGGAGCTGTGGGCATCGATTTCGGCGTCGAAGACTTGATGGAGATTGGCGGGCGGATCTATAATCTAGAACGGCTCTTCAACCTGAAAGCAAGTCCGCAAAAAGACGATCTTCCGCCGAGGATGCGCGAGCCCATCAGATCTGGACCTTCGTCTGGTCGAGCCGTGGAGATAGAACAGATGCTAGTCGAGTACCGCAGGCTAAGAGGATGGTCACAGTCTGGAATCGAGCGTGAGACGCTCCGAAGGTATGGTTTATTCTAAGTCAGAGTTCCCACACGCTTATGGGTTTTGGCCATCCCAAAGTTGG
>CAZXBV010000151.1:0-4217 GCA_964639155.1 uncultured Methanotrichaceae archaeon | reverse complement strand
GGTATCGTTAAACACTATAATCACCCAAGATTTCGCCAGAGCCTGAAAAGACAAAGTAACCAGGTGCGAGAAATCCAGGTGCAAGATGGCCAGGACTTGGGATGGCAAAATAACTCGCAAAAAATCAGGTGGTTAAGTGGTCGGGCAGGGGGCCCTTTTCTGAGCCTTGTGCCCTCAAACTCACTCGATAGATATCAATACGTCGCCAGGTGCGACGGTTTGGCCTACTTCGACGTAGATCTGCCTGACTACACCGCTATTGTTGGCACAGATATCGTTTTCCATCTTCATGGCCTCAAGAACCGCCACGATATCGCCTTTGGAAACTTTGTCCCCTTCCTTCACCAGGTAACGAATGACCACGCCCTGCATCGGGACGGTGACACCACCCTTGGGCGCTTTGGGTTCTGCTTCTTGGATCGTCATCCCGGCAGGTGCCACCTTGACCAGGTACGCTTCGCCGTCCACCTCGACGTTGAAGGCGGAAGGTTTTCCGCAAACTAAGTCAGATGAAACCTCTCCGACCGTCTTGCTCTTCTTTCGGAGCGGTTCTTCTTCTGCCTCGCCACTGAGGAACTTTTCGGCAACCTGAGGGTAGAGCGCGTAGGTGAGGATGTCTTCTTCCTTCTTGACGAGGCCTTTCTCCTCTGCTTCCTTCTTTATCTTCTCGTACTCTGGAGATAGCAGATCTGCGGGCCTTACAGTTATGGGTTCCTCGTCTTCCAGGATCTCTGCTCTGATCCTGGGGTTGATCTCAGAAGGCGGCTTTCCGTAAAGGCCTTTGACATAATCTCGAACCTCTTTTGGGACGACCTTGTATCTCTCGCCGGTGAGGACGTTCAACACCGCTTGGCTTCCCACTATCTGGCTGGTGGGCGTAACCAGGGGTGGATATCCCAAGTCTTCCCTAACCCTTGGAATCTCGGCCAGTACCTCGTCGTACTTATCCAAGGCCTTCTGCTCGATTAGCTGAGAGACGAGGTTAGACAACATGCCTCCTGGAACCTGATACACCAAAACGTTGGTGTCCACCCTCGCTGAGATTGGGTTGAAGACAGGTGCGTAAACTTCCATCAACTTTTCGAAGTATCTCTTGATCTCGGTGAGAAGTTTTAGGTCGAGTCCGGTATCGTAATCTGTTCCCTCCAACGATGCCACAATACTCTCTGTAGGCGGATGAGATGAGCCCCAGCCCAAAGGCGATATGGCAGTGTCCAGAATGTCAACGCCAGCTTCACAGGCGAAGATGCAGCTCATTGGTGCCATCCCGCTGGTGCAATGTGAGTGAAGGCAGACAGGAATGTCGATGTGCTCTTTGATGGATCTGACTAGCTCATAGGCATCGTGTGGAGTGATCAGGCCAGCCATGTCCTTTATGCAGATGGAGTCGCAACCAAGATCCGCAAGTTCCCCCGCCATTTTCGTGAATTGCTCTATTGTGTGAACTGGGCTGATTGTGTAACAGACGCTGCCCTGAACGTGGGCTTCTGTCTTTTTGGCCGCCTTTATGGCCACTTTCATATTCCTTATGTCGTTTACGGCGTCAAATATCCTGAACACGTCCACGCCGTTTGCTGCAGCCCGTTCCACGAACTTCTCGACTATGTCGTCTGCATAATGTCTGTAACCTACCAGGTTCTGGCCTCGAAGCAACATCTGGAGCGGCGTGTTAGGCATTACCAGCTTCAGCGCGCGCAGCCTCTCCCAAGGATCCTCGTTGAGGTACCGTATACAAGAATCGAACGTTGCGCCACCCCAAACCTCCATCGAGAAGAAGCCGACCTCATCGAGTTTCTCCGCGATGGGGAGCATGTCTCTAGTCCTCATCCGAGTGGCCAAAAGTGACTGATGGGCATCCCTAAAAACCGTCTCTGTAAGCTTTATTTTATTCATAGGATCATCCTACTTATATAATCTTGTGTTTTTCAAGCTCCTTTAACACGTCTTGTCCCCTATCCGTCAATATGTACTTCTTCCATGTCTGCTTATCAGGAGTTATACATTCGACAAGTTCCAGCTGCTCGCATTCCCTTATGGCGCGACTGATATTTTGAATGGATCGATCAGTCACTTGAGCGACATCTGAGGCTTTCACGACTCTCGAATGCCGAATCGTCTTCATCAGAAGAAAGCGCCGATCGAAGCCCAGCACCCACCGGGCTATCTCATCAACGTTCATAAGGATTACCCGTCAGGATCTTTTCTCCCAGAGGAGATTATTAGAACTTGTATAAAGCGAAGATGTATCATCTGTGTCAATACGATGCGTCGGACCCAATTCAACGACAAAATGAACTTCAAGATGGTTTTTCGATCTGCAGGTCTTGATTTTTGGATTTGTTTCACAGGGATAAAGAGAGAACGCATCGACCCCGATGAAGGCATGGCCAAAATGAACATGGACTTAATAACACATAATGGAATCTTCTGAAACTAATATTAATTACACTGTAAAAATCCTGCACAGAAAGTTTGAGATCGGAGATCCTAAATCAGCATTTATCACAAAGGTGTCAGAAATTATTACATGAAATGGATGCTCGAAAATATCGACACAATCAATCAAGATTGCATTTCATGTGGGTCAATACCTGCCCACAAGATGGGTGACATCACATCTTTGTTGTACATGATTTCGGCCGTAAGAGATTGTTTTATACAGTAGTGTACACCATAAGTGTCTATTAGTATTTTGTTTGCATCTTTGCATCTGTGAGGACCCATGAGACTTAGAGTTGTGAGTTCAAAAAATGAGATATCTACTCTGAACCCAAACGAGAAAATGGTTCACTTGGCGTTCAGAGCATCTAATGTAGACTTCCTCAACCTGATGAAGATATGCCCAAGACTCAGGGCGGTTCAAATACCCCCCTCTTATTACAAGACTATGTCCAAGGCCATCCAGCTCTTCTTGGATATGCAGGGCGTAGTGCTGCTGGTGGGTGATGTCTGGGGTCACAGAAAGGACATTGACGAATACTTCGTGATCGAAGATGGTATCATCGAAGAGGTCGGAAACCTGGTTGCCAAAGGCGAGAGCATAGAGGATGCCACAAGCCTGATACAAAGGAAGACGAGGCTCGCTCCGGACTTGATAGGATACATCGCCAAGTCCAAAATGACCGTCTGAGACAAAACTCCTGTCAAACACAATTCCAGAGAAAGAATGCGTGAAAGACACACGCAAACCCACTTTTCCCTATTTTCAAACCACCATTTGGGGCTTGTTTGGAGTCGTTTTCGGGAATTCTAAGGTTTTTTTCTCGAAATATTCTACAGAGGATTTCGAAAAACCCCTCTAAATCCCAAAAGTGGCATCTTCTCTATTTAAGGGGTATTTAAAGGAGGTCGCCCGGCCGGAGGTTAATCGAAATCCTCTACAGTACTGTTATCTAAGTATGTGCTTAACGATACCTTTCGGACAAATCCTAACGTGTAATAGTTTGAAATTCGCCCAACTGATATCGTTAAGCACTATACTTCGAGATTTGATCAAAAGTATGTGTTTGGCCCCCCAAATCAATTGCTTGATGTTGGTTTTAGTCAATGAACGCACGTTGATCAACAACTTGCGCCAGATTGGAAAACAATATCATTAGCCGAAGTTGCTTGGAGCCATCACGAAATGGGGTTATTGATGCCGATTGAAAGGGGCTAAACACATACGATCAAAACGAGTCTTTAAACACTATAGTATACATCTACACGTTAGTATACGTCATAAGTGTCTATTAGTAGTTTAGCCACATTTTGTTAATTGTGAGGTTCGAGAACTATGAGACTTAGAGTTGTGAGTTCAAAAAATGAGATATTCGAGCTAAGCCCGAACGAGATGATGATCCACTTGGCTTTCAGACCTTCTAACGTGGACTTTCTGAACCTGATGAAGAGATGTCCCAGGCTGAGAGCCATTCAGGTGCCACCCTCTTATCACAAGACAATGTCCAAAGCCATGAAGCTTTTTCTGGAGATGCAAGGCGTAGACCTTCTGGAAGGCGATGTTTGGGGTCACCGAAAGGACATCGACGAGTACTTCGTCGTCGAAGAGGGTGCCGTCGAAGAGATCGGCAACATGATCGCCAAGGGCGAGAGCATCGAAGACACCACCTCCAGAATCCAAAAGAAGACAAGACTGGCGCCAGACCTTATCAAATATATCGCCAAATCCAAGATCACCGCCTGATACGTCAGGCGGACCCTCAAATCTTATCCGTTAT
>CAZXBV010000150.1:1199-4232 GCA_964639155.1 uncultured Methanotrichaceae archaeon | reverse complement strand
TAGCCCGGCCAGAATTCGAATCTGGGTGACGAGGTCCAGGGCCTCGTATGATTGACCGCTACATCACCGGGCTTCAGCGCTTCAGTTGAGCTTTTCATGTATTAATCTGTCGATCGGCGAGGCTTTCTGCCGCCACACTCTCGCCTTGGCCCCGCCACAGGACTCGGCGCCGCTTTTGGCTCAAATCTCTCAGGATCTACACGCTTGTAACTTAGAGCCTTTCGATTTTCGGCCCGGGTCCCGCCATAAGCGCCCTTGCTCTCGCTCTCCTTTTCCACTCAGGCAAAAGATCTGAACCTATCGAGGATCGATCAGAATCTTGCCAGAAAATCGCAGGGCTACTTGTAATCCAGCACAATGACCCTCATATCTTCAGTGGGCAAGTCCTCCCTGAAGAGAACGACTTCGTGGCCGGGATGCTCGGCCTTTAGCCCTTCCAAGAACGGATCGACTCCCTCAATATCGAACTTCAAAGCTTTGGTCTTGAAGTGCATCGGTATGACCAGACGGGGCTTGACCTGCTCGATCACCTTTTTTGCGCCCTTGGAATCTATGGTGAAAACGCCACCCACCGGAACCATCATCACGTCCACCTCGCCCAAAAATTCAACCAGCTTCTCGCTCAAGGTATGGCCCAGGTCACCCAGATGACAGACATTCAAATCATCCATCCTGAAGCAGAATATGGTGTTTGGGCCACGAAGCTTTCCACCTTCTTCGTCGTGATATGTGGCCGTTCCGGCAAACTCTATTCCAGCTGCAACCTGATTTCCGGGCCCCTTCACTACTACTGGATCGCCTTTTATCGCTTTCACGTTGTTGTGGTCGAAATGATCGTGGCTCACCGTGACCACATCTGCCTTGACGTGAGGAACTTCGTAACCCACAGTCTCATCGAAAGGATCTGTGACGATCACTTTTCCTTGAGAATCCTCTATCCTGAAACAGGAGTGTCCTAACCAAGAGATCTTCATAAAAACCACCAGACGAATCCTCAACTTCAAAGAATAATAATCATTCGGCGCCAATCGGCTTTCAGTCTATCCTGGCGTCGAGAACTGCATGAAGCATCCCCGGCGAATACTTCTTGACCCTGGCGCGCCTGAGCACTAAAACCCGTCTTCCAAGGACGCGCGCAGCCTCTCTGACTTCGGTTTCCAGGGCGAGAGGGTACTGCCACTCAGGAACCGTCTGGTGGTAATGGAGAACCCCACCTGGCCGAAGGGCCCTGATTCCAGGCTCTAGATACATGTCTGTGGTGCCCACATACCCCATGATCACCCGGTCCGCAACCCCTATCGGCGCAACCTTGGCGCAATCTCCAAATCTTGGTTCCACCACATCGTCGACCTGGTTTAACCTCACGTTCTCTTCTAAGTACCTATACGCCGTGGGGTTTAGCTCGATCGAGAGGATGTGGCGGGGATTCGAATGAACCGCCATCGGGATCGAAAAGTAGCCAATCCCCGCGAACATGTCCACCACGAACTCGCCACCACCCAACCGGCTCATCCTGGTCTTCTCCCTCAAGTTCCCGGTAGAATACATGACCTTCATCGCATCCAGCTTGAAGAGAACGCCGTTTTCCCTGACGATCGTCTCGGTGTTCTCGGTGCCCTCGGCCCTCCTCCCTGCGATCACTTCTCTTTTTGGCTCCCTGAACTTGCCCTCTACACCCCAGTCTCTCAGAACGCAGCTGCACCTGGGATACATGGAAAGGAGCGCGTCTCCGATATTTAACTCGAATTCGTCCAATCGAGCGTCAATCTTGACCACTATGACGCTGCCGAGAATTGACCAGCCCCGAGGCAGAATATCTCGCTTTTCTGAATCGAGAACGTCTTTGAGGAGCAAGCCGAGATCTGGCCCTCTCTTGTAGAAAAGAGGATCTTTCTGGATTATGGTCTTGTAACCAGGAAGATCGCATGTGACCGGAACTTCAACGAACTCGCCTCTGTTGAGCACTTTTCGGTCCCGGTCGAGAAAGCCGACTTCAGAGGCCTTCTGTAACGTTCTTTTGGCGTCTCTCTTTGGCACCATCAGGGCCAGATGAGGTCTGTGAGACGTTCTTCTCATTATCCTCCTGCTCGGATCTCAAGTACACCTGCTCGAATCTCAAAGGCTCGCTGGTACATTTGCACTTAAGGAGGATGTGTTCTTCCTTTCGGGTTGACTGATACTCATCATAGACCAAAAGATCGGAATCGAAATCCGATGGCACCGTCAGGTTGAAAGTAACGGGAACCTCATCAAAGTTCTCGATGAGACAGATCGAGATGTTGGCATCGTTTCTCGAAGCTAACTGTATCGCGGTCCTGTTGGTGTAAGATATGCCGACGGTCCCGCCCACTACGTTGATGCTCTTTTCGATGTCTGGCGGTATCACCATCTCCACTTGGTTTTCTAACCCGAAGGGGTTTGTGATATCCACGTTCAGATAAGTGCTTCCAGTCACGTTGGATAAGTAGGCTGAATATTGAACGGTTTCGAGGGGGATCGGCAAGGGTTGAGGTATGGGATCTGGGGTTTCTGGGGTCGGCGCAAAGATCCAGAAATGGGCTGCAAATATCCCAACGATGGCAATAATGGCGACGGCAGCCAAAAGGACCCTCCGATCAACCTTTGGAGGGGGGATGGGACCTTTAGCAGATGGTTTTTTCGAGGTTTTTTTCTCTGCATGGATCTGGCTTGGGTACTCTTCTGGTGGCAGATCCCTTATTCCTTTCCGACCTGCGGCCGATTGCGCTGCATCTTTGGGCGCGGGCTCGACTTTTGCGGCTTCTGGGGCTTTTTTTCTTTCCGGGGTTTTAGTGGGCGCTTGTCCTTTTGGGATATCCTCTGGACTTTCCTCAAGCGCACTTTTCAATTCCTCTTCGGATATTTCTAGCGCTTTTGCGCCTCCGTATGCTTCTTTTACCTCCAGCTCGGGTTCAGGCTCGGGTAATGGCACTGAATCTTCAGGTTCTGGTTTTGCTCCAGACTTTGTTTCAGATTCTGGTTTGGTTTTAGACTCAGTTTCTGATCCTGGTTCTG
>CAZXBV010000150.1:0-1099 GCA_964639155.1 uncultured Methanotrichaceae archaeon | reverse complement strand
ACCTGTTTTTGCACCTTTTCAGATTCGGGTTCCGCCGTGGGCTCGGCTTCAGCCACGGGTTCAGATTCCGCTTCTGGCGATTCGGCCTCTTTTTCGCTCGCAGTTTCGGGCTTGGAAGAGATCACGACTGGGCCTCTCTTGGGCAGGACCACCGCGCCCTCGTCAAAGTCCAAGATTAGATCTGTATAAGTTCCGGTCTCGTCGACGAACCTTCTGGCCCTGGGAATGAGGTATGATATCCCAGAAACTTTGACCTCGTTGAAGAATTCGGTACTTCTCATCAGCCGGTCTTTGTAAGCATAAATTGCGCCGCTCTCCATCCTGGACTCGATCTCGCTGAGGCTCGGAAAACGGTCTTCTTCGGCCGCAACCTCTCCAGTCGCCTTGATGTAAGCCTCAAAGAAGACCCTGCTCATCCTGTTGAGCCGGTTGGTGTACCGGCGGTCAAAGAGAAAGGAGAAGCTATCTTTGCTGATTACGCGACTCTCTTCTGAGACCTGGCGCCAGGCAGAGTAAGAAACGTCCATCGAAAGCTAACTATCTCGACCATGATAAGTATTTTGTGTCCCTTCTAGAAGGAGAAAAAGAGGATCTACAAGTGTGCGATAAGGCAGATAAGGTCGATAGAGGTCTCATGTAGCTCTTACATGAAAGCTATCTTTAAATTCGATCTGCTTTAGAACATAAAGTGATGAAGATAGGTTCAGTTATGCCGATCCTTCTCATGCTCTTGGTGGTGGGGATCTCCTTTGAGCAAAGGTTGGACCGGTACGAAGTGGGTGTGGGGGGCGACTCAAACGTCATGCTCAAGCTCGATAACACGGGCGAGGCAACCCTTGACGTGAGCGTTACGCCAGATTTGCCAACGGAGGTGGTATCTTCAGGTCCACCAGTCCGTCATTTAACGATCGTGCCGGGCACAAGCCAGCTCGTCACTTATGCCGTAAGTGCGAATGAGCCAGGGGCTTATGCCATAGCCTCTCAAATAGATTACACTGATGCAGAAGGTAAATCTCATCGGACCAGGTGCGGCGACAAAAACGGCTGGCTACTCCTGGTGAGCTGATTTGACCGTCCTTGAAAATCTGGACGTTCATCT
>CAZXBV010000149.1:0-4242 GCA_964639155.1 uncultured Methanotrichaceae archaeon | reverse complement strand
TGCCCCACTTAACTTAATTTTAGACAAGTTAAGCTTATATTCTCTCATGCCACCTCCCTTGCCATGAAGCTTCCCGGTACCGAGACCCAGCCCGAAAACATCCACATCGCCATGGGAAAGCTAAAGATCCAGCCAGAAATGACCTTTCTGGACTTGGGATGTGGTTCTGGCGCAGTCTCCCTTGCGGCATCCCAATTCACAGACGAAATTTACGGGATAGATCGACGAGATGAGGCCGTGGCGATCTCGAAGTCCAGGGTGCCAGGAGGCACTTTTCTCTCTGGGGAAGCCAAGGATCTGATGCCTCAACTGCCAAAGATCGATAGGTGTTTTGTGGGCGGGACACGTGGTATCGAGACGTTTTTTCCCCCGCTTATGGAAAAAGCGGCCGCAGGATGCGTGGTGGTGGTCAACCTGGCCCGGATAGGTGTGGCATTTCAGGTGACTGAGCTTATGAAAAGTCAAGGCATCTTCGAAGAGCTACTCCAGATAAACATATCAAAAGGATACGATCTCGCAGGTGACATCGCTCTTCGGCCCGTCAACCCCATATTTATGGTGGTGGGGCGACTCTAAAAGAGGAGAATATCATGTTAATTGGAATCAGCCTTGGGCCCGGCGACCCAGAACTTCTGACCTACAAAGCCACAAAAGCCCTGGCGAGGGCAAAAAAGGTCTTCGTACCTGGAAAGATGGCAGCAGATCTGGTCCGGCCTTACGCCGAATCAGAGATTCTGGAGTTTCCCATGATCTTGGATAAAGAAGAACTTGAGAATATCTGGGCCGAGAACGCGAAAAAAGTCGCAACCTATGCGTCAGAAGGCGAGACCGCCTTTGCCTGCATTGGAGATGTGAACACCTTTTCCACCTTTTCACACTTAAAAAGGGTCCTGAAAGAACTTCGCCCAGAAATCCAAGTCGAGACGATTCCTGGTGTGGGAACAGTACCTGCCCTTGCAGCCAAGTTCGAAATCGACCTGAACACCTCTTTTCAGGTCACCGACGGATCACCGGTGAACACGGTGATCAGAATGAAGGCGACGAGGCCCGCAAAGCTGGCTCTCGAACTTGAAAAAGAAGGCTACACCGATTTCATCCTCGGAACTCGGCTTTACACTCCAGAAGAAAAGATCGTGCGGGGCGAAATGCCCGAAAAAAGCGACTACTTCAGCGTCCTTTGCGCAACGAGGCGATGACATATGAATACAAAAATCCCAGAGTCCCAGGAGGAACAAAGAGTGAAAGTCCACTTTGTCGGCGCAGGGCCCGGCGACCCAGAACTGATTACTGTGAAAGGTGCCAAACTTCTGGCCAACGCCGATCTTGTGATATATGCAGGATCGTTGGTCAATCCCAAAGTTCTGGAAGGTTTGAAGGCCGAACTTGTGGACAGCAACACCATCAACTTCGATGAGATCAACAAGAGGATGATCGAGGCACTCAGATCCAAAAAGAAGGTGGTGAGGCTCCACAGCGGAGACCCCTCGCTTTATGGAGCTGCCTTAGAACAAATGAAACTTCTTGAAGAACAAGGCATCGAAGTGGAGGTAGTACCCGGTGTCTCGTCTCTATTTGCTGTTGCTGCTGCCCTGAAAACCCAGCTCACCCTGAAAGGGATATCAGAATCTGTGATCGTGACGAGGCCTGCTGGAACCACACTCGAAAAAGACCAGATTGGAGAACTTTCCAGCCACGGTACCACCATGGCTATATTCCTTGGAACAGACAAGATCCGAAAGGTGACTGAATCGCTCCAGGTTCCTGCCGATACTCCCGTTGCAGTTATCTATCATGCTTCCTGGCCCGACCAAAAGATAATACTTGGAACTGTAGAAGACATAGCCAAAAAAGTGGAAGATGCTGGCATCGAACGAAGCGCCATGATCCTCGTGGGCGACGTGATTTTAAGAAGTGGTTTTGGGAGGTCGCACTTATACCAGAGTCGGTAGCAGTCCTCGTATTTTCCAGAAACAGGGCCGAAGCTGCAAAAATCTGCAACGCACTCTCCCAAAAGTACGAGCCAGAGGTTGTGACCTACAAAAAGGATAGATCAGAAGAAACTCTTGAATCGCTGAAAGGGTTTGACCTCATAGTCGCGGTGATGGCTGTTGGGATCGTAGTTAGGCTCTTGTGCCCATTCCTGAAAGATAAATGGACCGATCCTGCGGTGGTTGCGGTAGACTCTTCGCTACAATGCGCAGTTCCTGTGGTAGGAGGGCACCACGGTGCCAATGACCTTGCCCTATTTCTCGAACGAACCCTTGGAACGTATCCTGCCATAACCACGGCAACCGAAGCTGCAGGAAGGCCAAATATCGAAGGGATTGCTCGCCAACTTGGCGCAACGTTGGCGAACAAGGAATCCTCGAAAGATGTGAACCTATCCTTCTTGCAAGAAGAGGTTCTAGTGATCAGGTTGAAAGGACCGAAAATCGTCCTGGTCGACAAAGACGTTGCAGTGCTCAAGAGCAAAGGAGGAATTGTCGTGGGGTTGGGGTCAAGACGAGGCGTTTCTTCTCAAGAAGTGATCGAATCCATAACTTCTGCACTGGAATCGATGGAAAAGACCGTTCAGGACATAAGGGTCATCGCGACCGCCTGGATCAAAAGAGACGAAGCCGGGATCCTAGAGGCTGCAAAAGTTCTGGATCGAGTGGTGATCTTTCTAGACGAAACCGTCTTAAACTCCCAAAAAGTCGTGACCGCTTCCAGGGCCAACGACCTGGGTCTCGTTGGCGTCGCCGAGCCTGCAGCTTTGGCCCTCTCTGAAACGTTGATCATGCCAAAGAAGGTCTACGGGAGGGTGACTGTTGCCCTCGGAGAGTAAACTTTACATCGTGGGAATCGGCCCTGGCAGGCGAGATCAGTTGACCTGGCGGGCTGCCGAAGTTTTGGGACAGGTCGAGAACGTCGTTGGATATGGTGCCTATCTGGACCTAGTCTCCGACTTTCTGGGTGACAAAGACGTTGCATCTACTGGCATGGGAAGAGAAGTGGACCGGGCCAAGATGGCAGTCGACCTGCTCGAAGAAGGATCTGTGGCCTTCATCAGCAGTGGCGACCCCAACGTTTACGGAATGGCGGGCTTGGGGCTCGAAGTCGCGTCAGAGAGGGTAGGCCTTGACAGAGTCGAGGTAGTTCCCGGTGTTACTTCCTTCAACGCAGCAGCATGTAAGACTGGATTGACCTTCAGAGATTCGGTTGCTGTGACAAGCCTGAGCGATCTTCTCACGCCCTGGAACGAGATCGAGTCCAGAATCACGACGGTTGCAAAGATGAATATGCCAATTGCCATCTACAACCCAAAGAGCAAGAAGAGAACGTGGCAATTGTCCCGAATTCTTGATATCTTGGTCCAGTGCGGCAGAGGCGATGAACTGTTGCTGATCGCAAAGAACGTCAGCCGCGATGGAGAAGATCTTTCCTGGACCACGGTATTAAAGATGCTGAAAAGCGAAGAGCTCCGCGAAACTGTTGACATGTTCACCCTAATTCTCATCGGCGGAAAGGGCATGTCCAAGGGCGGATATTCGCCAAAATCTCAAATAAACGTGGTCGGGGTCGGGCCCGGAGACCCGGCTCATCTGACACTTGAGGCTCGGAAGATCTTGAGCGAATCCGATCTCGTTTTGGGTGCCGAACGGTACCTTGAAGTTGCAAAGAGCGTTACTGGCGGAAAAGCGATATCTCATAAAGGTGCGCTGGAATATCGGATGGAAGCAAGGCTCGCCATGGCAAAAGAGGCTGCAAACTTGGGAAAGACGGTTTCTATACTTTCAGGTGGCGATCCTGGCATATTCAGCTCTTCTTGGCGAATTTTCGCCCAAGGCGATTATCATGCCGTTTCGGGCTTGAGCGCCTTTTCGGCAGTTGCGTCCAGGCTGGGCGCCCCACTGGTTAACGATTTTGTCCTTTTATCCGGGCTGAAAGAAAACGCGCCCGACGACGTATTCAGCCTGATGGAAAGGGGCTTTGGAGTGGTGATCTATAACGTAGATTCAAAGAACCTTCTCCCCTTGATCGAGAGAATAAAAAATCTCGATCGACCCTGTGCCCTGGCCCGAGACGTGACCCGGACCAAAGAGTGGATAGAAGTGACCAGAACCACAGAGCTATCTTGCCAGATGGCTGACGGCAACAGATACTCTCTCGTCATCGCAGGCCCCAACTCATACATAAAAGAGGGGCGAATAATCGCTCGCAGAGGGTATCAGAGACGGTACAGCTACTGAAAAATCATCG
>CAZXBV010000148.1:0-4257 GCA_964639155.1 uncultured Methanotrichaceae archaeon | reverse complement strand
TAGGCATTGGACTCGCAGACGTCAACTTGGGCAGGAGCTACCAGACTGACCCGAGGTGCCGCAAAGGCACCGGGGATGATGAAGAGAACTAAGAGGATTGTCAATGGGATTAATTTTATAAAATTAGTTTTGGAGTAGAAATCGTATTTAATGTCCAAACTGCGATACATGGCCCCAAAAAATTCGATTGATCTGGAAAATATCAGG
This sequence comes from uncultured Methanotrichaceae archaeon, assembly GCA_964639155.1. Taxonomy (GTDB): domain Archaea; phylum Halobacteriota; class Methanosarcinia; order Methanotrichales; family Methanotrichaceae; genus CAYWZG01. The sequence continues at coordinate 4,050 of CAZXBV010000148.1, read as the reverse complement.
CCAAAAAAGAACAATACAACATAATATGCATTCAGATGGCCACCCCCACAAAATCAAAGATTACAAATTTAGTCCAATATAACATTATTCCTCTCCATCCTTCAGTGATGATGATGTCCATCTGACAGACGAACTTCAACATTTGATTGAGATCATTCAAATATGCCCATTTTTATCGCTACAATCCGAAATGCGATAATTGATATTTTCTAATACGCCATGAATTATGGACCTCTGACCTATTTAACGATTTTCTTTGCTTTTGAATGATTGATGCAAATATGTCGCTATAATCGCCTGAATATATACTGCGGTTTAGATTAAATGTGAAAAATATTTTAATATGTCTACTTACATATATATGTATTGTGATTAAGCTGAATGTAGCTCGGAAAGGACAATGGAAAGGACTACGATTGCATCTCAATTTGGCATTACTTCTCACAACTACGTCAGAACTTTCGCCTCGGCTTTCTTTTGAGCCTCGTCTTTGGGTTCATGTCTCGGGAGACGCTTGCCGCGATCACCCTGTCGAGCCGATCTTGCCGCATCTTCTGATTTTTGGCAGCGTACTTTACCACAATGTAGTTGAAGACGAAGAATATCGGAAGCATCAACAGACATAACGCCGCGATCTGCCAGAGTTCTAGATGGGGTGAGGAGAGGACCATACCGAATAAATTCAACCACCTAGTATAAAAATTCACCGGAATTTCTCAAGAAGGCGCGAATAAAACTCTTGTTCTTCGCCAGAGGTTGACCTTGCGAGCCTGTCGATTATAAGCTCAGGCGTGCTCTTTGCCAGATGATTGTAGCAGGGGTTTCTGTCGACTATCAGATTGTTCTCTTCGTCGAGGCCTCTGGCTTCAATCCCATCTATTCGAACTTCGGTCTTTGCAAACCTCTGGACCTCTTCGGCAAGATGACTTACGAAGATCGCAACTGAATCTCTCTTGGCCAGTTCGTCCAGGAGAGATGCTATGATCTTGGCAGAAGCACCAGGCTCGGTTATGGCCTCAAGCTCGTCGGCGAGAACGAGTTTTCTTTTCTCGTTTACGAGGACGGAAAACTTCCTTATGGTGGACTCGAAAGCGCCAGCTCCGAGGGTTCCTCTGCTCTTTGCAAAGTAGTAGAACTCTTCGAAGAGGCAAAGCTTGCAAACGTCGGCTGGGACTGGCATTCCCATGTGGGCCAGTATGACTATCTGGGCGGCCAGCTCCAGAAGGGTCGTCTTTCCGCCCGAGTTCACACCGCTCAGGATCGCGACCTTCTCTTCGGGATCTGCAAGACCTGTTGCGCCGACCGAATAGCTCACGGGCTGAGGATTTTCAAGAAAGAGGTTTCGCCCTTTCTCAAAGCCAAGACAAGACTCATCGACAAACTTGGGCATGATCAGGTTCTCCTCTAAAGCGAACCGTCCCAAAGAATAGATCACGTCAAACTCAAGAAGGTTTGCGACCAGCTCCTCTGCTAGACTCCACTTATCCGCAAGATCCTTGGCAATATTTCGTCTGGCGTCAAGCCTTCTTGCCTCAAGCCGTCGTCGCCCTTCTGCCTGGAACCGGAGCAGAGCGTCTCGGTCTTCTTCAAGAGGATACTTCGCCATCGAAGGGAACACTTCTTCCAGGCGAGCCTTTTCAAGAGGCGTCATGTCAAGGTCCAAAGCAAATCGCACCCTCGCTTCTTTTAGAACCTGCCCGAAGGCGTCGCCCATCTGGGATTCTATCAGATATCTCAGATCTTCGCCTTTGCCCAAAGCCTGAAGGATGTCTTCACCTGCCAGGGTCACCGAACGGCTTTCGATGATCCGTTTCAATTCGGAGTTGGCCCAACGGACCACTTCTTCGGTTCGTGCCTCCAGCACCTCAAGAACTCGTTCCAACCGGCAAGTTTCTTCATCTTCGTCTTGCCCAAGCTCGGTGACCGCACGTTCCAGGTCCAAGAGGCCATGGAATGATAAGAGGTCGACCCGTTCCAGTATCCTCGCGGCTTCCAGAGCCGATTCCAGTGTGGCCAAGTTCTCGCGGTAACGATGAAGGACCAATTCGGGCACCAGGTACCATTCGTCTTGCAATTCGCAGTCTTCGACTTCGGGCAGGTCGAAGGTGTTCAACCTCTCGCCCAGATGAATCACCTGATCGTAGCCAAGCGCGAGATCTCTTAGTTCTCGTTTGTTCTCGACCAGGTGAACGTCTATAACCTTGTCTAGACCTCGGTTCTTTAGCTCTTCAAAAATCGAGGTCGAATCCGCTGCAAGACACCGATTTCTGATGCGAGGAGCCACTTTTGCGCGGAATGGTTTTATCGTGGACAAGAGCCGTTCAAGGCCAGTTCCTTCGAGGATATTGGCCGATCTGATGGCAAACTCTGCAGTCTTTTGGTTCTCTTCGATCAGGTCGACACAGGACGACGGGAAAAATGTCCTCATCTTGAGCCTGGCGTATTCGGTATTGGCAAATCCTGTCATCTTCTCCATCAAAGATTTGTAGATTCGCGCAGTTTCGTCGGTGGCCAGAAAGTCTTCAGGAGATACTCCATACCTCAAACCCAAGGCTCGCTGGACCAAGCCAATGGCCTGGCGCTGGCTCATCTTCAGCTTCATAAGGCCAGCAACGTCGCTTTTCAGTACGGCTTCGAGCGCTTGATCTTCATCTCCATAATGGGCGATGAGTCGCTCTTTTAGCCTGGCACCCACGCCAGGTATGTCCTTCAACTTCAAAACAGTTAATGGAGTTTCCAGAGGGACAATATAGCCGTTTCCCCAACGAGAAGGTTGATATCGGCTTGGCCCGAAAGAAAAAATCGTGCTAATTCATGAGATTCTAGAGGTGGAAGAGGAAACACAGATATTTCTGGCTGAAGAATCGTTGGCGGACTTGATCAATCTGCCAGTGACCTTAGAGGCCATTGATTCAGGGCTGGACTTCGAAGAGGCGGTGGGGATATGTGACGGGCTTGGAATCGCCCTCAGGCTGACTGATCCTATGGAGTTTTGGCTGGTGCTGACCGATCGTTATTCTGGAGCGAAAGTGCTAGAAAATATCCCAACAAAGAGGGTGGTCAAGTCCTCTGAAGAGGAGTTCCAGGAAGCTTTGGTCGAATACTTTGCAACCTCTTTGAGTGACGAGCTATTTTGCGAAAGCTGCATAGAAGCTGGCCCGCCACTCCACGTCCAGAGCAGGATCGAACGGCTAGAAGAATTTCTAAGGCCGATTCTCCCCCCCGAAGGGAAGGTCATGGAGATATGCTGCGGAAACGGCATGACAACCCAATCGCTCCGAAAGCTGGGTTTTGATCCCTGGACTGAAGATGTGGAAAAATGCGAGGTATGTCAAGCCCTGAAGGCAGGATTTTTGGATCCCAAAAAGACCATGTTGCTAGACGCCCGGCAACTTGGAAGCTTCTTTGGGCCAGAAGATTTCGATATCGTGGCCGGTTTCATGGTGGGATTGATAGACGACGTCAACAGAACCCTCTGGCAAGAGATCTTGTTGGAAGGCTCGAAGCTTGCAAAGAAGATGGTGGTATACACAACTTACACCAAACCTGAAGCTGAATGGGTCGCAGAAACTCTTGGGAAGGCAGGATGGCAAGGAGAAGTGATCGATAATAGAGACGATTTCGGAATTTATGACCAGTGGGCTTACGTTGCAAAGAGGTGAAGAATACGAAAAGTTAATACGCACCTAGGTTAAGATGGATACCTAGAGGTGATGCTTGTGCCTAAGTTCCAAAAGAGAAACGTCGAGAGAAAGGGTGACAAGAAAGCTGAAAATTTGGAAAAGAAGCTCATCGAGGACAATCTGGACGATCTGGTGGCTGGCACAGGCGGTGAGACTGAAGAGTGATCTCTCTTACCATAAAGATCGCAGGGAAAGGTCGGGTCGAAGAGAAGCATACGAAGGTGGAAGAAGGTCTGACTTACGAAGATCTGTTCGATATTTTGGACTTGAATCCGGAGGCTGTGGTAGCGCTTAAAGGGGGAATTCCCATTCCCGTAGACGACCTTGTCGAGGCTGGAGAGATCGAAATCGTACATGTAGTATCCTC
>CAZXBV010000147.1:0-4271 GCA_964639155.1 uncultured Methanotrichaceae archaeon | reverse complement strand
TCTATTTGTCGATCCGGACTTTTGATAGATCCGCATTCTTGACATGCCAAGATCCACCCGGGCTTATATTGATTTATCTTGATTTTGCCACCCTGAACCGGCCAGAAACGGCTGAAACCAACTAGAAACGGCTAAAAACGGCTAGAAAAAGCTTTGCCGAGCATATTTTGACATATTAGGACATATTCCTCAATTCCTCGCCAGTTAGTGGGCTTTTTTTTCTCCGGCCATTTGGCGCATACGATTGTTGGCGACCATACAGCCAATCGCGTTCTCATCTGGTCGTTGACATTCTCATTTCGATCGTTGTCATTCTTGCCGGGTCATGGCGCGAGATTTGGGCTCGACAGCGCGCCGGGCGGCAAAAAGTTTAAAACAGGGAAGGGTATATTCCGGTGATGGTTGTGGTAGTAATCTGCGACGACTCCGAGATCGAGGTTCCGGATGGCGAGATCTGCTCGATTTGTGGGCGGCCTCTCCAGGAGTACGATGAGGTAACCGGCACAGGGATGCTCGGATACTACCACTGGACATGCGTTACGCACTTCGAATAAGTGCGGGGGTAACCAAGCCAGGTCAACGGTGATAGACTCAAGATCTATTCTCGCAGGAGTTCAAGGGTTCGAATCCCTTCCCCCGCACTCCTCGCACCAATTTTCGGTTTGAGCTTTTGATCCTACTATTGTTTTTAGCGTACAAAAATAAGTTAATAGAGGCCTTGAACTATGGCCCGCACAATCCTCTTCGAACGCAGCATCATCCTCGGATGCAGTGGTCCTGGCAGACCTGCTGGGCGCCGAGCGGATATTTGCGGAGCCGCTACGGAAAAACCCCTCTCCCCGCCTCCAGGATCCCCCTGGTTTGCAGAGAGACGCGCTCACAAGTGATGTCGGCCCCAGTGCGATAAAGATCGTATGGGACGTTGTAGGAAAATCGATTCTAGGCAATATTTAACCCACATTTCGCATTTCGTCCTTAAAGTATAAACGTTATCACAATGGGGTTAAATGCCAGGTTTCATATCTCTAAATATTTCACAAAAAGAGTACTTTTGAGCCGTTCTGGGCGTTAATGCGAAATGTGGGATTTAACTTGGATTTGTCATTTGGGTGCCTTTTCTTCAGGTGCAGCATGCTTTCTGGTCGGGACGTAGGGTATCAACCCACGCGAGACAAGTTCCTCTTGGGTTGCAAGCGGCAGTTGGCGAGCGTCAATAACGAGGCCGTTCACGAGGACCATCCATGCCAGCGGATTGTCATCCAGTTTAGAAGGTCTCCACCAATTTGGGTCAAGCTGATCCATATTGAAGATCGCCCGTATCTGCCTGGCCTTGTTGGCAGCAGTCTTCTTGCTGACTCCAAACAGGGTGGCCAGCTCATCCGCGCTCATATGTGGGATCTGGGATTTATCGAAGAGAAAGTTGACCTGGCCCAGGGCGTAAACGATTCCGCAGGCCCAGACATCCGTTCTACCCCTTTCCAGCGGAGAAGGCCTCTTCCGGGAAAGCGCGGCTGCCAACCTGCGGGCTAGCCCAGCATACTCATCGTCAAGGTGCTCGCTACAGATGGCATCAGTCAGGCCAGAGATCTCGTCATAGACAGGCCGCATCTTATTGGGGACTGATTCACTCTTATTCAAGGGTGTCATGATCATCACCTTTGCAGATTGCGACCTATGGAAAGCGAATGTCCAAATAGATTTGCACAATCCTCTCCGAATGCGGCACTTTCCTCGTAAAGTCGGGCGAGCAGTTTCAGATCTTCCGAAAAAAAGAGCCCGACGTCCTCTGGCTCGCAAGGGTGGTGGTGCAGGTCACCATCATCGAAAACGGCAGATCGGTGTCCTCGGACGCGGTGACCCCAGCAGACCTGCTGGGCGCCGAGCGGGTATTTGCGGAGCCGCTACGGAAAAGCCCCCCTCCTGCTTCCAGCATCCACACGGCTTGCAGAGAAACGCACTCACAAGTGATGTCGGCCCCAGTGCGATAAAGATAGTGTGGGACGTTGTGGGGCAATTGACACTAGTCAATTTTTAAGTTTCTGCAAGCCTCACTCCAATTTCACATCGAACATCCTCGGACCTTCGCCGTAGTCGAACCTGTTCGCCCTGGGAATGTAAGACAACAGCTCTCTTATGCCAGCAAGGCCCGCGCAGCGGTAGACGTTTGTCCAGATCCTCGCCGACGACCTCAAGGGAGACGTCCTGGGGTTGACCTGTCTCATGGACCAGTCAAGAATCTGCTCCATCTCCTCAGAAGAGATCTTGGGATGGTTCCAAACGAGGTGCTTTCCGTCGTAGTGGTGGTAATCGCGGTCGAATATCCCGTACCTCTTCTCGATCTCCCCCCATAGCTCTGTCTTTGGAAGGGGGGTCAAAACGCAGATTTGGGTGAGGTCGAGCTTGAGGGAAGCGAGCCTTCCGATGTCTTCTTTTATCGATTCGTTTGAATCGCTCGCAAAGCCGATCATGTAGTAGCCGACGGTGCCTAGGCCGTGCTTCTGGAGCTTTTCGACAGTCTCCAGGATCTCCTCAGTCCGCTCCCTCTTTGTCACGTCGTCGAGAACCTCCTGGTGAAAGTTCTCGATCCCGATGGCAGCGCCCGCAAAGCCGCTGACGGGATTTCTTCGCCCTCCGCTACCTCGCTTTCGGGGCATCTGCCTCATCTCTGCCCACTCGTCGATCTTGTCTCTGAGGTAGTCGGCTCTTGCCATGCAGCCCCAGACCATCTCGTACTCGTCTAGGAGGTCGACGACCTTGTCAGCATGCCTCCGATTAGAGCCAAAGCTCTCGTCCTCGATCACCACCACGTTGATTTTGTGGTCCTTGTAGTAGGAGAGGACGTTCTCGATGCTCTCCAGAGGCAGGGGGCTTGGCTTGTTGCAAAAGCATGGTGCCTGGCAGAACTTGCAGCCCACGCTGCAGCCTCTGATGGTGAATAGGGCGCCGTAAATGTTCAGCTTCAGCCCGAAGGGAGTGTCCAGGTACTCGACCAGGGGCGGGTGGACGATTCTTTCGATCGTTCTGTGGAAATGAGGCGCGACCTGGTTTTCGGCGTAGCCTACGAAGACCTTGTCGAACCGATCCTTGATCTCAGGGGTTAGGGCGCCATAGTTTCCGGCCCAGACTTCGCCAACTTTGCCACTCGCCCGGGCGAAATCTGCCATCTCCAGGGCCTCCTCGGTTTCGCTCAGGTAGAAAGAGAGGCCGACGACGTCCCAGCCTTCTTCAAGCCTCTTTTGGTACTCGTCAAAGGTTGGAAACTCCATGATCTCAAGCTCGGGGATGTTCTGCTTGAGGAAACGAAGGCCGAAAGACTGGTTTCGGGGCCAGCGGAACCGAAACCACTTCGACTTGGAGTTCGCGCCGATGTAGTCGTAAGGCTCGCTCTCGTTCCTGTAGACAGTGGAGAATAAGACTCTCGGCGGCGCAGTTTTCTGGTCGAGATCGCTTCTCTTCGTCACTTCCGTCTCGTCACTCTTCATCTTAAATGCGCAAGGAGACCCCGCCCTTCAGGGCGGGGAGGAATTGCGCCCTCCATCTTATGACGGTCAATATGGTCAAATCCAACACTTTTGCAGCCTGTGTAATCCGTTTCCCAGATACGATGTTATGTAAACTGACATTCCCTTTCGAGGATCCGCCTACATAACTCAAACCATGTTTGGCATGTCTTACTAATGTCCCTCTTGTCAATCCCATCGATCTAGTCCCACCATATGACGATCTAATACCGCCTTTTTTCGGTTGGAATCTGTGTAATTGTCTCCTATGTAACATAATGAGGGTCCAATAATACAAACCACGTTCTGTCAATGCACCACCAACCACAGATTTGGCCAGAACAAACGCATCTACACAATGCGAACTAAACGTTTTTTTGGATTTTTGCGAAGTCTTTTTCAAACGCAGTTCGTCTCTAAAACCTTTCGTCTCGAATCCTTGTTTCAGGTGCAACCTTAGATCGCGATCCACGATCTTGGCATAAAACCACGTTTTGCCTTGTTCTAATGGTGAAAAGTTTTTGTTCCACCGTTTTGCACCCTTCTTAGTCATAGCTTTGACATCTTCAACGACCACATCTGTTATCGGTATGATCTGCCTGAGCAGATCGAGTATTCTCAGTTTAGCGTTCCACCTAGCATGAGTAGAAGGTGGTAACGATTTTTTGTTTCGAAGTCGGTTGTGGAACCTGGCGGGTCGTCTCCAACAGTTACGGAATCGTCTAGATCGTCGCATATTGCGTCTAACTTCCAACGATTTCTTGATGTGAT
>CAZXBV010000146.1:0-4287 GCA_964639155.1 uncultured Methanotrichaceae archaeon | reverse complement strand
ACCTCCTGCTATAGAGTACCAACGCGAAGGCGACCAAAGCCGTGAGAACGCCAAAATCCGGCGAAAACCTCTCATCATCATCACTCACGTCTTTTTGGTCGCCTTCATTCTGGTACTCTACATGAGCCACGTCAGGCATTGTCTCACTTCTGGCGCGTTCTTCGGATTGATCTTCGGATCTCTCTGATGGTCGGTTATCTGGTTTCGCACCTTCTTCGACGTCTTCGACCCCTTTCTCTTCTAGCTTACTTTCAGAATCGATCGTCCAGGCTGTGCCAGGAAGCGAGCCAGAATATATTCTAATCTCGTCGATCCATTTGGCTGAAAACCCGTTCGTCGAGGGGTAAAGATCGTAGAAGTGGTGGCGCGCATCTGGGAACGATTCGTGCATGTCCCAGTTTCCAAAGACGTGTTTTCCTTCCTGGTTAGTGGAATTGTCGGCAAAAAAGACGAGCCTCATTCCAGCATAGTAGTCAGGAGGATATCCAGTTCCCTGAACTTCTCCAAATCCCTCGACATCACTTCCACAGTACCAACACAAAACGAGTGGTCCTTGCTTTGGATCTGGCTCGTACACGTTCTGGCGTCCAAACTCAAGGGTGTATCCATCGTCACAGTGGACTTGGATCTCGTCACCGGGACCTGCTCCGCCCACAAGGTCGCACAGGTCTTTGAGATCGGTCCCCTTCACAGCGCCCTTATCTTTGAAGCTAGAAGTCTCTAGTGGGTCCCATTTATCACCTTGAAATACTGGGCCCTGGTGATAGTAATGAGTCGCCCCATTGCCCAGAATTGCTAAGTTTTCTTCCATCCAATGATAAGACACAGTCCTTTCGCCCAGGATCGTTCCGTCTTCTGCATACTTCACAAGCCTAACTTCTGTCGTGGGCTCAGCCTGGGTGAGAGCCGAGCATATAAGCAACATCGATAACAAGACGAAACAAGCCTTCAAGCGCGCCACCTTCCAAATGCTCTTTGCCTCAATCTCGATCGTCATGCCAAACGCCCATGAACTGCATCTCCAAGCTCAAATGACGAAAATCGATACGCATCAACGTCTTCAATCTGAATTGTCATGTCTAACATCATCTCGACTCAATCTCGTTCCTGGATCGAAATCGTTTCACCTAGGCGGCTCCTTGCTGTAGATCTCGATGCTCTCGACGTACTTTACGGAATATCCGGTGGTGGAAGGATAATCTGGATAGCTGTAGTAATGCCAAAATTGTTCCGGAAGACATCGTCGCATGTCTTCGATCCCGAAGACGTGTTTTCCCCAGGGGTTAGAAGAATCGTCGGCCAGAAAGATAAGACGCATCCCTTCTCTATAGTCGTCTGGAACGTACCCTCCATCGCCACCACTACTCAGACCTATGGCATACCAGCTCACGATCATAACGCCCTGTCTTGGATCTGGTTCGTAGACGTTGGCATAGGGGATCGTCTTTTGGAACCCGTCGGCTGCCTTTATCACCGCAAGGTCACCTGGCTTCATCCCGCCCACAAGATCGCAAAGGTCCTTGACGCTCGATCCCATCACTTTGCCCATGTCCTTTCCGAGCACGTTCATGTCTTCTTCAGGGTTCCATCGGTCGTAAGGTGCGTTTGGGTGTTCCTTTTTCCAGGCCTCTTTGAAGATCGGTCCTTGATAGTAATAATGGGTAGCGCCGTCTCCGTGGATTGGAAGGTTTTCCATCATCCATTCCCAGCTCACGTTTGTCTCTTCCAGAATGGTGATTCCATCACTGGCGTACTTTGTGATGTATAGATCTGTGGTCCCACCAGCCTGTGCCGGGAATGCCAGCAGGAGCGCCACGATCAACAGATAGCCAGAAGCCTTCTTGTGCCTCATGATATCGACCGCCTTCGAATAGAATTTTGAGGCTTGTTTTTTGGATGGGTCCATCACACCGTTTCCAGCATGATCTTGGCGACGCCCTTTATGCTCACGGATCCGTCTACCTTGGATCCGACCAACCTGAGCGGCCAGCTCGAATCATCTTCTGAAATGTGGGATCCGTTCAGGCTATTGGCCACGATGTATTCCTCGTTTCGGACAGTGTCTTCGCTCTTGAAAGTCGCCTTGCTGCCGTCACTTCCAACGACGGTGATAGCATATCCTGATCGTGCGAAAGATTCGTTGTAAGCACCTTCCGAGTGGGAATTTTCGTCATCGACCCAGCCGCAGAGCAGCCAGAGTGGAAGTCCTTCCCAGGTTCTGCCCTTCTCGTCGGTGTATTCAGCGGCGTGATTTCCCATGGTACAGGCCAGCGCCTGCTCGAAATAGGATTTGCTGACCGTTTCGTTGAGAGCGCCTTCGAGTTCGAGGAAAAGGCTCCAGTCGGATTCTGGCTCGGATCTGATCTTGATGGTCTCGACGTACTTGGCAGAGAGGCCTGCACAGGATGGATACTGAACGTTGTTTTCCCAGTAATAGTGCCAGTACTTCTCGTCCACACATTCGTGCATGTCCCAAAGTCCAAAGATGTGGTCTTCACCTGCAGTGAAAAAGAGCCTCATGCCGTTGGAATAATCTGGAACGTAGCCTTCGTCTTTTGACCACCAGGCAAGGAAAGGCTCGCCCTGCCGCGCCATCTGTTCCTCGGTGAGTTCTTCGGAGTATACGTTCTTTCGGCCAAGGCTGGTCTCGTAGCCATCGCTTGCAATCAGCTTGATCTCGGTTTCAGGTCCCATGCCTCCGAGGAGATCGCATAGGTCTCTTAATGCAGTTCCTTTCACAGCCTCTTCGATTTTGAAGCTGCCGGGGTAGGTTTCGTTCTTGTCCCAGTTATCTCCTGTAAAGTCGACGGCCTCGAACCTGTAAAGAGTATCACCATCACCTTGGACCGGAAGGTTCTCCTCCATCCATTGATAGGATACGACAGTCTCGTTCTCGATGGTGGTCCCGTCTGGGCCGTACTTGATTATGTGAAGAGATGGCAGATCTTCGTGATCGGACAAAGTATCCTTGAAATCAGATAGTTCGATCTCGACCACTTTTCCGACGCTTTTTCCGCCAAGGGCACCTGATCCAACTAGCCTGAGTGGCCAGTTCTCTTCTGGGAGGGCCGATCCATTCATTTTGTCTGCGAGAATGTAGTCAGAGCTTCGTGCCACGTCGGAGCTTGCAAACTCTTTGGCGTATCCGTCATCGGCCTTTACCGTGACTTTGTATCCTGAAGTTGCTGCTTTGTCGTTGAAACCTTTGGGTCCGTGAGGTGTCCGATCGTCCACCCAGCCGCAGAAGATCCAGAGCGGAACGCCAGACCAGACGTGTCCTGCAGAGTCGGTCCAAGTGGCCTCGTGGAGTGTGTGAGCCATCTCGATCTCTGTTTTGGAATGTATGTCTGAGATCTTGCCTGTGAGGTTGAGGTTGTAGGATCCAGGTTCCGCGGGCGAAGTCAAGAGTTCTGGAAGTCTGATCTCGGTTATGCTGCCGACTCGATCTTTGCCTGACATCTTTTCGCCGACGAGTCGGAGGGGCTTTCCTTCTTTTAGCGCTTCATCGTTGAGGGTGGCGGCGACGATATAACCGTCGTCTTTTGCGATTTGGGTGCTTTGAAATGATCTCTTGTAGCCATCTTCTGCGATCACTTCGATCGTGTAGTTGGTGTTTGCCAAGGTTTCGTTAAAGGTCCAGTGATCTTTCATCTCGCCGTCGTCCACCGTTCCGACCAGATACCAAAGGGGAAGGCCCATCCATTGGCCAGACTCATCCTCGTATCTGATTCCATGACATTCGATTGCCTCTTCGAACTCACCTTGGTCTATCACGTCCATTACGTCACCGAGAAGGGTCAACTGCCATCCGCCAGTGATTTCAGGTAAGCCCACAAGTTCGATCTCGATCACGTTTCCGACTTGTTGTCCGCCAAAGACCTCGGAACCTTTGAGGTGAAGTGGCCAACAGGGTTTGTTCTTATCGCCTATAGCCAGAGGGAGTAGCTCGCCGTTTAGGGAATTTGCCACGATGTATCCGTCGTTTCTGGCGATGTCAAGGCTTGAAAGAGTCGTGTCCCATCCATCTCCCGCTTTGACTTTGACCGAATATCCCATGGATGCAAGTTCGTCATCAAAATCGGGGTGGTTTTCTATTTCGCCATCCACAATTCCAACAAGCCGCCACAAAGGAATTCCGCTCCAGGTTCCGTATTCATCTGTGTAAGTTGCAACGTGTCCACAGGAGATCCCTTCCTCAAACTCTTTTTTGGTGAATATCTCTGAGGTTGTGCCTTTCAGCTCGAAGATCCAGTCACCAGACTCAAAACTGTCGGATTCAGAACTGTC
>CAZXBV010000145.1:0-4323 GCA_964639155.1 uncultured Methanotrichaceae archaeon | reverse complement strand
GCCCCTTCGTTTACGACGGTTATCGTGTAATTCAACCAATCGCCCGGTCGGACCAGATCCGATGAGGCGACCTTTTTCACCTTGAGGATGGGCGCACCTACCGTCGTGTTGGCCTTTGCTTCCTCAAAGAAACCCTCATCACACGTGATTCTCGCTGTGTTATTGAGGATAGTTCCATTACTCGTCTGGTGACGAACCTGAACTGTGATGAAGACTGTGCCTTTCTCTTTAGAGGATAAGTTTCCGAGGGTCCAGCGATCGTTTGTTCCCTCATCAGGTTTGGGATTTGAGGCGACAAAGCTCACGTTCGCATCGTAACTCTCTTTGATCTCGACATTGTGAGCCGTTGCATCTCCGAGGTTTTCATACCCGATGGTGTAGTTCAGCAAATACCCGGCATCTACAGGATCTGGCGAATCGTCTTTCCAGATCTTGATCTCAGGAGCGATGATGCGAGTTACGACGCTGGCGTTTTCGGTCACGTTCTCACTGCATGAGATGTTGACCAGATTTTCCAACACATGCCCCGTTTCAATACTTGGATTGACCAGAACATCTATCGTTATGGTCCCAAAGGCCCCCTGCATCAAGTCCCCAAGAGACCATCTGTTGCGCTCAGATCCTGAGATGAGATCGGGTTCTGGACTCGAAGAGACAAAGCTTGCGTTCTCGTCATAAGTTTCCACAATCACTACGTCGTGAGCTTCGACCGTTCCCTGGTTTGAATACTCGATTGTGTACGTGAGAAGTTTCCCTGGATTTACCGGATCTGGATCTGCCTTCTTCGTTATTTTGAGGACTGGCAGAGGTGGCTCGACTTTTAGCGAGTAAACATCCCAATCCGAGACAGTTTTTCCGCGAAAATCCTGAGCCGTGACGGTAGCGGTGTTGTGAAGCCAAATCTCCTTTTCGTAAACCAGGTATCCGGGGACTCTTCTGTAATTTCGCTCGATGGTCGCGCCGGTGGCATCAACGATGGAAATAAGAGAGTCTCCTGTACCATAATCGATGACTGTATATGTGTTATATCCCAACATGGGCTCGTCGTATTCGATGCGCAGGCTTTCTTTCGTCTGCTTCGATCGATAGAAATTTGAGATCAGAGTGCCAGAAGGTGCATAAACGGTGGTCAAGACGGCATCGGATATGGGATTGTAATATTCTAATTTGATTATAATATCATACTCGTCCTTCATCAACCCCAGGCGCTCGCTAGAGTAAGAGTTAGTGTAGTTGTAAAACGTAACGCGCTTGCCAAGGACGATTTGTTGCGACATTTCAAGTTCGGTCCTGGAAAAGTCAAAACCTTCTCGCGCGTCGATCAAATTATCCATTTTGATCTTGAGCCTCGATGTCATCCTGCTCAACCTTTGGATCTGCCTTGCAAGAGGGTTAGCAGTGGACATGATCGAGAGGGTCTCATAATCGGCAGGGTTAGGCACGACGTAAAGACACTCATACCTCCAGGATTCATCAGGATCGAGAAGATCGTCTTCGTTAGAATCGCCGCCTACATAACGGGGATCGCAGCCAGGGCCCCACTCCTGGACGTCTGTGAGGTTGACAGATCCAAGTGAAAGATCTCCAGCGTTTGTCACCGTGTAAGTATAAACCACAGAGTCGCCCACCCTTGTAGGATCTTCACATATGCAGCCCTTTACAAGACTGATCTTGGACGAGCATGGTTGAACTTCAACACTATGAGTGCTGCTACAGGAACAACCTGCCTTTGAAACGACGGTCAGGTTGATCTGGTACTTGCCCGGAACTTCTGGAGATTTCCACTCGACAAATGGCAAATCGTCTGCCCGAAAGGACCCGGCCGAGGCATCCCACCGATACGAACAATCGGGATCTTCAATTGCGTGAAACGCGGTCCAAGTGTCGTTACAGACCACATTTTCTCCAACTATGGTGCAGTTTGGCCGGGACAAGACTAAAACGGTCTGATGACATAGCAAGGTCCAGTCGTGATCGCTCATCAGGACTGTGATGTTATACTCACCAGGATCGGTTGGAGTCCACTCGACTTCGGCCTTTTTGATATCGTTAAAGCCACCAACCTCTGAGCCAGTCAAGTCGAACGCCTTCCATTCGCAACTTTCGACCCTCGATGCCGCAAAGAATCGGATAGTGGCGTCTTCACAAGTTAGATCCGGCCCAAGATCGTCAAATACGTCGACGTTCTCGATTGTTTCTTCGTCAAAAATGGGTGGAATCGAATTTCCAAGATCGTCCTTTGCATCCTCGATTCTGGCGAGATTGACCACTTCTTCTGAGCTTGGAGAAATGACGCGAAAGTCCGCCGAAATGACCACAGATTCGCCGGGATCGAGAGGGCCATCTATGAAATTGTTCCAACGAAGTTTCGTTCCGTCATCTTCGTCCCATGGAATATCTGAACCTAGGGGGATCATCACGCCCTCGGGATAGTCATCGACCAGAGGGATCGACACGATCCTTGTCTGGCCGACATTGATTATCTCGATATTGTAAGATAGAACGTCACCCACATTTGGCACGCTATCTGACGATTCGAGCCATTTGCGTACCTCAAGGCCAGGCTTTGGGTGTACCGTCACCGCCATCTCATCAGTGCTGTGACAACAACAGCGGGAGACTGTAAGGCTGATGAGAACTGACTTGGACGTGTAGAAAACTGCTGGGGCGATCCACTCGAAAACTCTCGAGTTTGAACTGGAGGGGGTGCCATCTGAGGCGTTCCAGCTGTAAGTCCAGTTCGCTGACGATTCTACCGGCTCGAAAGTGCAGACATCGCCTGGATATATCGGGTCATCAAAGGCCGCAACTTGCAGACAAAAAACCAGTGTTAAAAGGACTGACAATGCAAGGATTGTCCAAGCCTTTGAGACATCACAGATCGAGTGTGTCGTCATATCGTCTTAACACCAGCTTCATCCACTAACGGTTATAGAGACGTTTGGCGATTCGATATAAGTTATCGGATGGACGCAGTGGTTATAGGTCACGTCACCAGAAGGGTACGTCTTAAAGACATCCAAAGTCAGGTTGTGTTGGCCAAAACCAAAAAGTGAGAAATCTACGTCGATTGCCTCGTCATTTCCGACCTCGACTCCATCGATCGACCATATGAACTCGAAATCTGCCATGCCCGTGTCTTCGCCCACATAATAAAAGGTTGCAACATGGATGTTCTCGCAGATCG
This sequence comes from uncultured Methanotrichaceae archaeon, assembly GCA_964639155.1. Lineage (GTDB taxonomy): Archaea > Halobacteriota > Methanosarcinia > Methanotrichales > Methanotrichaceae > CAYWZG01. The sequence continues at coordinate 1,136 of CAZXBV010000145.1, read as the reverse complement.
ATCCAGGTCCTTCGATGTAGCAGAGCGGGTTTGATAACACGTTTACCATCACTTCATCTTGGTTGCTGCATCCATTCGCGTCAGTCACCTTCACGACGTAAGTTGTAGTCTTGATTGGCGATGCTGTAGGGTTTGGTTTTGCAGGATCATCAAGGCCAGATGCTGGAGACCAAAGGATTGTGTAGTTCCCAAAAACTCCAACGACCACTGGATTGCCCCCCAATTCAGTCGATTCGCCCTCTAAGATTATCTTGTTGAGTCCTGCATTTACACGGGGAAGAGACTTTGCATAAGCCACCACTTCGCAAGAGTTGTCTTTGGTGGAGCTTTCTGCCAAATCGCCTGATATGAATGCGCTTGAAGCGATCGATGTGTCCGAGAGGACGTGATCTTTTATCGCCATCACGTAACTCAAAGATTCGACAGTTTCAGAAGCAAGATCCCCTATCTGCCATGTGATAGACTTTCCATCATCAAGGCCACCGCTTGAATCTATCACAGAAACCAGCTCTGCATCATAATAGGCGACGAGAAAGGTTCTGGTCTGATCGATTTTACCCCGATTGCCGTATAGAATCTCGTAATGGATTTTGCCACAGCTTGAGCTTGCAGTTTTTGTGACGTAAACGTCAGGAGTTTCCATGTCGCCAACCATTATGGGAACGTCCATGCTCCCACCATTCTTGGCGCTCACATGGATGCTCGCCCCAGGCCAGAGCCTCGACTCGAGTCCAAGTCGGGCGCACCACTCCAATATATAGGTAGATCTCTTGGGCACGATTACATCCCAAGTATACCAACCGTTTCCCTCACCGTCGAAGATGGGGCCCTTTATTGTGCCAGCGGGGGTCTGAAAAGTTTCGAAATCTTCAATCCCCACGACTCCACCAATCTCGTTATCGAATATTATCTTCAGGTGTAACGACTCTGATTTAGACCCCGAATTGGCCACGGTACAACGAAACGGTATGCATTCACCTTCGGACCATCCCTTTATGGCACCGGTAGTCCATTTCTCCTTGGGATCTAGCGTATAACCTTCTAGCGTGTACTTAATCGAAGCGGCAGACGCACTTTCGGTCAGGCAGAAGATGGGCAAGACTAACATTAAGATTAGGACTGCTACGAAGGCTGCT
>CAZXBV010000144.1:0-4401 GCA_964639155.1 uncultured Methanotrichaceae archaeon | reverse complement strand
GAGTTCTCTGAAAAGACGATACGGTGGCCAGGTCACTGGGACGGAATTGACCTTTTCAAAGACTGCGGCCTTCTCAGTCTTGAACCCGTCAAGTTCGATGAATTGAGCGTAACGCCCAGAGACTTCTTCGTCTCGGTCTTGGAGCCAAAGCTCAGGCCCTTGCCAGAAGATAGAGACGTCTGCGTCATGTGGAACTCGGTTTTGGGCGAAAGGAGCGGAGAAGACGCCAGAATTGACTGCTACATGTGGGCCGAGTCAGACGAGGATATGGGGATATCGGCCATGTCCAAAGTTACCGGTTTTTCTGCGGCCATCGGCGCAAGGCTTCTTGGCAGAGGCGAGATAGACGGCCAGGGAATAGTTGCGCCAGAAGATGGAGTCAAGGGTGAGACGTACAGGAAGTTCATGGCGGAGCTTGGAAAAAGAGGAATCGAGGTGCTCGAAGCTGAAAATAGATGATATAGTGACATACAGGGGCGGCTTGGATCTGGCGCTAAATCGAGAGGAGAATCATGCAAGATCCATGCGAGATCTCCTCTATGTAGATCACAGGCGCCTGAACTATCAAGCTGCATCTGTTACGATACACCGGTCACAACATATCGATCTCAACACACCGGTTAAGATTCATCCGATTCCGGTTTCGATCCAAACACAATCCCTTGTGCCAGCGGAAGTTCCGAAGACCAGTTGACGGTGACAGTCTGGCGACGCATGTAAGTCTTCCAGGCGTCAGACCCCGCTTCTCGCCCGCCACCAGTCTCTTTTTCGCCGCCAAACGCGCCTCCAATCTCAGCGCCAGAAGTTCCTATGTTCACGTTGGCAAGGCCGCAATCTGAACCGCCTGCCGAGAGAAAGCCCTCTGCGGTTCGTAGGCTGTCAGTGAATATGGAGCTTGAAAGACCCTGTGGGACCGAATTGTGAATCGCGATCGCCTCCTCGAAACTATTGTACTCGATCAGGTAAAGGATTGGAGCAAAGGTCTCTTCTTTCACGACGTCGGTCTGGGAAGGCATCTTGACCACAGCGGGCTCAATGAAGTTAGATCCCTTCTCTGGGATTGTCTTTCCTCCAAATATTACGCGACCACCATCCGATTTTGCTAGATCCAGGGCTTTGAGCATCTTCTTTACTGCCCCGTTATCGACCAGTGGACCCATCAAGATCCCATCATCAAGAGGATCACCTATAGCCACCTGCTTGCAGGCATTGATGAGCCGATCTTCTAGGCCTCTCGATATACTTCTGTGCACGATGACGCGGCGGGTCGATGTGCACCTTTGACCTGCAGTTCCCACCGCTCCAAAGAGGATGGCTCTGGCTGCCTGATCGAGGTCAGCGTCGTTGGCCACGATGACTGCGTTGTTTCCGCCAAGCTCCAGGATCGATCTTCCCAACCTCTTGGCGACGAATTCAGAGACGTGACGACCAACTTCAGTAGACCCTGTAAAGGATATCAGAGATATCCGGCGGTCTTTGACGAGAAGCTCGCCCACTTCGTGGCCGGTTCCCACGACCAGGTTGAAGATCCCTTCTAAACCGTGTTCTTCCATCACCTCGTTTGCGATGTTCTGAACGGCGATCGCGGTGAGCGGAGTCTTGGAAGACGGTTTCCAAAGGATCGCATCACCACAAACAGCGGCGATGATTGCGTTCCAGGACCATACCGCTACCGGGAAGTTGAAGGAGGTTATGACTCCTACGATACCCAGAGGGTGCCACTGCTCATACATCCGATGTCTTGGACGCTCCGACTGCATCGAAAGGCCGTAAAGCTGCCTTGAAAGGCCCACGGCAAAGTCGGAGATGTCAATCATCTCCTGAACTTCACCTCGCCCCTCTGCTCTGATCTTGCCCATCTCCAGGCTTACGAGGTCTCCCAGATCGTCTTTTTGCGCCCTCAACTTCTCGCCAAAATCCCGTACCACCTCGCCCCTCTCGGGCGCTGGCATCTCGCGCCAGGATAAAAACGCCTTTTCTGCTGCAAATACAACCTTCTCATAAGTCTGAGATGTGGATTGCCGAACGAGGGCGATCGGCTCACCTGTGGAAGGATTGTTCGATGCGAGAACCTCACCGGCCGGATCTTTGATCCAGCCGTCAGGTCCCGTGCAAGCTCCTGGATTTTCGTCTTCGATTCCCAATCTCCTCAACAGCGATTTCAAATTAGATCCTCCTGGAGTGGCCTTCCCGGATCGCACCATCTTTGGGTTCGGTCAGTTCCGTCAAATCAGTTCCCGGTCGACTTTATCACGTTTCCGTTCTCGTCTAGCGATACCCTTGTGACTATGGGGATCTTTGCGCCATCTTCTGCGGTCACCGTCTTTTTGAAGGTGAAAACGGTCACTTTTGAAGGTATCGCTCTTGGGTGGACGAGTCCAAGCTTCCGTTCCGATGCTGGGGAAACGGTGCGCACTTCTTCCTGGACCGAAGGCACCTCATCTGCCAGCTCGGGAGAATCTTCTTTGACGAACTCTATCGCCAATTTCTTCAACTCTCTTTCGGACAGGGTCATTCTATCTCCTCCAACTTCAACGAAGGATCTGCAAACATAACAAACTCAAGAAGCGTCTTCTCCCCAGTCTTATCGAGATACCCACTCATCCTTATCGACTCTCTGGCAAAGTCCATCTTGGCCCTGAGAAAAGCTTCTCCGAAGGTGAGGCCATCTTTCACGTGCTCGTAGAACTTCTGAACTATCAGGTCGGCGTCGGTAGCAGGTGGCGCAGACGGACCATAGGCGATCTTGGTCGAGCCGACAAAACAGGCAACTTTCTTTGCCAAAAACGCGAGGGATATCGCATCGTCTGCCGCCTTCTCGATTATGTTCGCACCATAACATGCCTCACTGCAAACCACGGCGTTCTCGACCACGGCACCATCTAGCTTTTCTGGGCTGAAGGCGACTGGATAGTTGTTGCTGATCTGGCCATACCAGTGACGGGTCTCCTCTGAGCCGTGAAGGTTGAAATAGAAGTAACCTATTCGATTCAGCCAATTAGGCTCAAGATCGACGTTGATTATTGGCGGTGACAGTCTTAGATCGTCTCCGTGCTCTATCGTCTCGTAGACGTATTCTGATGCTCTTTTCCAGACGTTGGCAGAGTAACCGAACGAATCGCTCTTTGCCCTCTTGATCCTGGATGTAGCAGTTTCCAAGAGAGCCGCGAAGAATGCAGGATCGTTTGAGTTGTCATCGGGCAATCGACCCAGGGATCTCTCTGGTATCAGGACGTCCTCATCTCTTGAAGCATAAGGATTGTCAGATGGAACATCGAGGTCTCCGTCATCTCCACAAGGGTTTGGAAGGACGTGGAATGGGATGATGGAGTGGCCGCCCAGTATCAAGAGGTGGTTGGGGCTGAGCCTCTTTTCGAGGTCGTCTATCAGGCCTTTGATCTCGCTTGCCTTTTTGGGATTCACAGGGCTTAGGCCATGAGGAGAAAGCGTGGCCGCATCGTCTACGTAAACCAAGGTTGCAGGGAGGCCTGCAGCATTCGATGCACTGATGTAGTCTTCGATTTTCCTTTCGATCAGGTCGAGGCCAGAAGTCCCGTATTTGTCCCGCAGATTCGTTTTGCTGCTGATTATGAGGGACGAGGCTTTCAGGCCCGAAGATGCCGATATCGAGAACTCGCCACGGCCTTTATAGGAATAGACCATGATGTGGTAGTCACCTTTCTTCGTCGAATCGATGGTGATGTTCTCCTTGGATCTGCCGCTGGTGCTCTTGAAGTCGTACTTGAGGTTGGTTGGCCGCGCGCCGTGTCTGACGTAGAGGTCGAAATCTGCGTCCAGCGGGCCTGTCAAGTCCAGGATTAGTCTTTCACCATTCTTTGCGCTGAGTAGGTAATAGCTGGCCTCTTTGCTCCCGTTTAGGATTCCTTGCGCCTGTTGACCGTAACTTAGTTCCACCACTTCTGAAGGTACATTGGTGGACAAGGTGAAGTCTCCACTGCCTCGATAAGAGTAGACCATGATGTAGTAGCTCCCTTTCTTTGTGGGGCCTATGGTCAAGGTCTCATCTGCAGAGGAAGTGATCATCTTAAAGTCCCAGTTGTACCGCGAGACTTCTTCACCGTATTTTACGTAAAGGTCGAAATCGCCTCGTTCTGGACCGTCCAAACTTATGATCAGCTTCTTGTTGGCGTCAACCTGGACTCTATAGCCTACCATTTTTTTCTCGGCCAGCCAGCCAGATTCGGTCTCGCCAATCGATATTTCAGAGAATATCGTCTGAACACCTCCTAACTTTATCTCATTATCCATTATTGGGATAAATAATTTGTTCATGTAGACGAACGGGAAATGGTTGGATGAAACGTAGTCAAATTGCAGCGACACATCCTGCAACAAACTGCGGAATGTCCATTGTCAATATTGTATACAATTTTGAGGGGC
>CAZXBV010000143.1:0-4426 GCA_964639155.1 uncultured Methanotrichaceae archaeon | reverse complement strand
TGCGGGGGATGGGATTCGAACCCACGAACTCCTACGAGACAAGGCCCTCAACCTTGCGCCTTTGACCTGGCTTGGCAACCCCCGCACATTTGGGGTTTATGCGAATTGAGCTAACTGCTCGCTGAGCGCCACAGCGCGCTTTTTGATCTCTTCTGCAGCACCGATCACTTGATCTTTGGACGATATCGAACTGTCGCTATCGATTTTCATCACGAACGTGTCACGAATTGGCACGACCTGAATCGCGCCCTTTTCACACTCGCCCACACAGAGCTTGCAGATAGAGCAGCTTACCTGATCTGTGACCTTTAATGCGCCTTCTTCCATCACCAGTACATTTCTGGGACAGACCTCTACACACTTTCCGCAATCATCACAGCTTTCACCGATCAGGATCTCGGGCAAGTTTTTGTACCCACAAAGGGTCCCAGCTTGCCACTTGGCATGAACTGTCCCTCTGTTTAGGGTGACAACCCCCTCCAACACCAACTTTTCGCCTTCACCAAGGATTACGATGGGTATGTTCTCGTAGGCCACCATCACCCTTGGATCTGCAAACATGACGTTTCGGGAATACACCGTGCCAGGACCTTCTGCGGAGAGGGTCATGGTCACCTGACAAGCAGGACAACCGACTCCACCACATTCGCACTCGTCCTGGACGACGAACTGATCGAGATCCTCAGACTTGATAGGCAGAAGCCCCAATCTCAAGGAGAGTTGCTCATCGAACAGCACCGACGTATTATCATATATACTTATCTCATCGAGGGCCAGGGTGGGCACTTCGCTTAGACATGCTCGCCTTATGGCGTTGGCAAAGGAGGGCTTTGCTCCTCTAAGGAGGAACTTAGCCCGGTTTTCCCTAAGCTCTATGAGTTCAATACGCACGAATTACACCCTTCGGCCCCTCTTACCGCCAGAAGGCTTTGTGCCGTCGTGCGGAATTGGAGTCACGTCTTCGATCCTGCCGATCTTCAACCCAGCCCTGGCCAAAGCCCTGATGGCTGCCTGGGCGCCAGGTCCAGGTGACCTCTGCTTGTTGCCACCGGGTGCCCTTACTTTCACGTGGACTCCCAATATCCCCTTGCTCATGGCCTGTTCAGCGATCTGACCTGCCATTTGCATGGCTGTATAAGGCGAACTTTCGTCTCTTGCGGCCTTGACCACCATACCGCCCGATATCTTGGCGATCGTCTCTGCGCCGGTGAGATCAGTTATGGTTATGATCGTGTTGTTAAAGGAGGCGTATATATTGGCTACGCCCCACTTACCATCTGCTGCCATTTTTATCCTTCCACCTTAGGTATTCTGACGGCCCGTTCTGGATGGCTCTCCTGGGCCATAGGCGACCCGGGATAGTAGTCAATGGTCATCTCTTCGCCACGTTTTACGTAATATCCAGGAACGGTAACCTTGCGCCCAGATATCTGTATGTGCCCATGGGTTATGAACTGACGCGACTGCCTCAAGGTCTTTGCCAGACCTTGACGGTAAACCTGAGTCTGGAGCCTCCTTTCCAGGATGCTTTCCAGCTTCATCGAAAGAACTGCGTCCAGGTCACCCTCCTCGTTTAGCATGCCGTACCCTTTCAAGTGTCTCAGCACATCTTCGGTCGTCACCTCAACGCCCCCTTCTCCACGGGCAGAGGCTGCAAGGAGGAGCCTGCTGACACGACGGTACTTTCTGAGCATGCTATGGGCCTTCCAAAGCTCTCTTTTGTTGCGCAGCCCATAGCCCTTGACCAGCCCAACTTCCTGGGCCAATCTGTCGGCTTCCCAGGGGTGCCGAGGTGTATCGTAAGACTTGTGACTCTTACCAGGATATCCCATATTAATTCACCTCGCCTACCTCTTCTTCCTGCTAACGCCCACAGTAGAACCCTTACGACCAGTGGACCTGGTGCGCTGTCCTCTCACGCGAAGACCACGCTCATGTCTGATCCCTCTGTAGCTCCTGGTATTCCTCATGATATCCATTTCTTCTCTCTGGGTAAGCATGAGGTCGGTGCTCACAATGTGCCGATCTTCGCCGGTCAAGAGGTCTTTTCTCCGGTTCTTCATCCACGTAGGCAAGTGGTCCTGTGCAGATTCTACGATATCTCTCAGTTTGGATATCATCTCGTCCGGTAACAGACCAAGAGTCTCATGAGGATCGATTTCGGCCTTTTGGACCAAAAATCGAGCGTTCCTCCTTCCTATGCCTTTGATGCCGGTAAGGGCCATCTGAACTTGCTGATGGCCATCGAGGTTGGCATTCATTATCCGGACGATGTGTTTTATTTCTTCAGTATCTTCTGCCAAATTATTCCTCCAGAACGTCCGAGTCCCTGAAAGACCGAATGTCACGCCCTATTTTCAGAGACTCTCTGGAGCAGCCCCGGAACATGGTTCCGACGCCGCCCAATCATCGGCCGTGCCGATGGGGCGAATAAATCAATCGCGAACGATAAGTTAGCCGCGAACATTAATCCAGACCAGAAACTGATTCCTCCTAAATAAGACTTTTGATGTCGACCAAGGACAAGGAAGATGGAACACAAACCCGAAAAAGCGGTTAGAGGTCAGGCGAAGAGGGTGCGAATCGGTCTCTATCCCTCTGCTACCTTAACCTCTGCACCTATCTTGATTATGTCCTGGAAGAAATCCGGATAGGATATGGCGACCGACTCGGCCGTGTCTATGACGGTATCGCCCGCGACCATTCCTGCTACAGTCAAAGCCATCACTATCCTGTGATCGTGATGCCCACTCACCAAAGCACCACCCAACTTGCCACCTTCTATCACGAGGCCGTCGGGCCTCTCTTCGATTTCAACGCCCATCTTGGATAACTCTGTGGCCATGGCAGAAAGCCGATCGGTCTCCTTATGCCGGACATGTTCTGCGTTTTTGATCACGGTCTTTCCGCTGGCAACGGCTCCTAAGACCGCTATCGTGGGCACGAGATCCGGTGTGAGGCTGGCATCGACTTCGATTCCTGATAGCTCGCCGCCCTCTATCCTGAGTATCCCCGCTTCCTTGTCCCAGGATATCCGGGCGCCCATCTTTTCCAGAACGTCAACAATGGCAGAATCACCCTGTTTTGAGGGTCTGAGCCCTTTAACCACAAGTTTGGACCCAGTAACTGCGGCCGCAGCCAGGAGATAAGAGGCAGAAGAGAAGTCACCAGGGACTGTATAATTCCCAAGGTTGTAACACTGACCACCTTCGAATCGGAATGTCTTAAAGTCGGTCTCGATCTTGGCCCCAGATTCTTTTAGCATCTCAAGGGTAATCTCGGCGTAAGGCCTCGACTTGAGCTCGCCCACGATTCTGATCTCGGCATCGTCTCTTGCGAGGGGAGATGCTATGAGCAAAGCCGAAAGAAACTGAGAACTCACGCTTCCGTCAAGGGAGATCTTGCTGCCAGACATCTTTCCTCGAACTACCAACGGTGCGCAGTCGTTTTCTCTGATGGAGAAGGCCTGCGCGCCCAGATCGTTTAACGCCTGGAGCAAGGGGCCGTTGGGCCTTCGCCTGATGGAAGAGTCGCCAGTCAAGATGGCGCCTTGGGTCAAAGCTGCCACCGCCGACATGAACCGAAGGGTAGTGCCCGAATTCTTCACGTCTATTACGTCCTCTGGAGTGAGAGGCTTTCCTCTAACGCCTGCAATCTCCAGGTCACTATCAAGATCCGTAAGTGCCCCGAAAGCCTCTACAGCCGAGATGGTAGCTTTCGTGTCCGCTGATATGAGCGGCCTTTTTACAAGGCCACCAGCTCCCAGGGCGCTGATTATGATCGCCCTGTGGGTGTAGCTTTTAGACGGCGGAACGAAAACCTCACCTGAAACCTCAGAACGCTCTACTGATGCGATCATCAGGATGGTTTCGACCTGTGAGTATAAAAAATTCAGCTTTTCGCCCCGCAGAAATTTTGCTCTTGAATTCTGCTCTTGGGATGTACGGGCGTGTGGAGCAGTTGATTGGAGCGCATTCAATAGACGGATCGAGCTTGGATATCAATTGTTGAAAACGTCTACGATCCAAAGGTTCATGCCCTAAATATGAAACTCGATATGATTCGATGCTATTTTCATGGAAATATCAATCGTTGAAATTGGATCTAGCACGGCCTTGGCCTTCGTGACTCTTTTTATAGTCGAGAATCGATTAGGCGATACTAATTGGTTCTCGCCAGAATAGTGCTTAACGATACGAATAGGCCAAACCTCTAACTCATACGAGTTAGAGGTTTGGCTAAAAGGTATCGTTAAGCACTATAGTCAAAAGAGGATATCGCTTGTGCGAGCATTATCACATCATCAATGGTGAGATCCTGGGGCCGCTTCTCCAGAAGGGCAGGATCCATCCGCGATATCGCGTCAGGCGATGCTTTCATCATGGCAAGCCCTTTCTTCACCTTCTTTCTGCGCTGATTGAAAAGA
>CAZXBV010000142.1:0-4447 GCA_964639155.1 uncultured Methanotrichaceae archaeon | reverse complement strand
TTTGGGGTTTAGAGCTTTGCCTGAGAAAGAGCATCCTTGCAAGGACAGTGTCTTTCTACTGGAATCTTTGTCAGAGCTGAAAAGACCACTTCTTTCAAGAGGCCCATGCTATTTGCCATCTGGTCCACTATCTCTGAGGCGGTCATGGAATCTGGCCTCATCCCTGCCGCAGGATTTGTCACTATGCAGAGTGCAGCATAACAAAGCTCCAGCTCTCTTGCCAAAACCACTTCAGGATAACCAGTCATTCCGACCACGTCTCCGAAGTTTTTCATCATCCTTATCTGGGCAGGCGTTTCCAGGTGAGGCCCCTCAGTGCATACGTAAACCCCATCGTAGGGCTCTAACCCCTCCGCCTTCACACCCTCTTTCAGAGCATCTCTGATCTCTGGGCAATAAGGATGAGTTAAGTCGACGTGAACTGCCCTTTCCTCAAAGAAGGTGGAATGCCGCGACTTGGTAAACTCCACAAAGTCAAGAGGGATGACGAAACTTCCAACGGGATGGTGAGACATGCTGCCCACGGTGTTGGTGGAAACGACCCTTTCTGCGCCCGAGATCTGGGCTGCGCTGAGGAGCGCTCTGTAGTTGACTCTATGAGGCGGAAGATGGTCTTCGCCGTGACGGAATATGAAGATGACATCCAGTTTTCCCAAAGAGGATTCTTTGGCCTGGACCTTCCCATAAGGGGTGTTCAAGAGAACAGGATCGCCCCCAAGATCGATCCCCACACCTCCGATCACAGCGACTTTACTTCTCATCAGGTGGGGGCAAGAACACCAACCTTTAAATCACTTACAGTTGGAACAAAAACCAGATCAAACAGATCGGCTTTTTGCCAGCGTTGTACTCGACAAAAGAGATCCTGCCCCATCTCGAACTTGTAACATTTCGAGCGCATTTCAGAACAATCTCCGAACGTATCGCAGAAAGCCGTATCTTGAAAATAGAGCGTTCCAACGCCGAAATCTACATAAAGTACATCAGGCCAGTTGGCTTTGAGAAGCTCTCAACGCGAACCTTATAATCGAAAACCAATTATTGTCAAGAACCGATTAGTGCTTAACGACACGAATAGGCCAAATCTCAAACTCTTATGAGTTTGAGATTTGTCCGGAAGGTATCGTTAAACATCATAATATCCGGATCATACCCCGGTCAGGGGCCTTTTTGAGGAGATATCCGATGGAATTTACTGCGCAGGAAAAGTACGAATTCAAACGCCTGCTTGAAGATCTGAGGACGAAGAGCGGGAGAGGTACCGAGTTGATCTCGCTTTACATACCTCCTGACAAGCAGATATTTGACGTGACGTCGCAGCTGCGAGACGAACACGGTCAAGCCTCCAACATCAAGTCCAAGCTCACACGCACCAACGTCCAAAGCGCGCTAGAATCGGTGGTGGCAAAGTTGCGACTGATACCACGACCGCCACCCAACGGAGTCGTGATATTCGTTGGAGCAGTAGACGTGGGCGGAAACAAGACCACCATGTACAGCAAAGCGCTCGAACCGCCCGACCCAATAGTCACCTACAGGTATCATTGCGACTCCAGCTTCCTGCTTGAACCTCTCGAAGACATGCTGGCCGATAAGAAGACCTTCGGCCTGATCGTTCTGGACAGACGTGAGGCCACCGTGGGACTCCTAGAAGGAAAACACATCGAACCCGTTAAGCACCTCACCTCGTCAGTTCCTGGAAAACAACGAAAAGGTGGTCAGAGCAGCCGGAGGTTCCAGCAACTCAGGCTGATTGCCATACATGATTTTTATAAGAGAATCGGTGAGAGTGCAAACGAGGCGTTTCTCCCCATCGACCACAACGATATGGAAGGGATACTGATCGGGGGCCCATCTCCCACAAAAGACGAGTTCATCGATGGCGAGTTTCTCCACCACGAACTCCAGCACAAGATCCTGGGGGCGATCGATGCATCTTATACTGACGAGTCTGGCCTCTACGAGATGGTTGAAGCAGCTCAAGATCAGCTTCAGGACCTCGAGCTCACCCACGAAAAACTGATTATGAGAAAGTTCATGAAGGAGCTCGTGAGCGATAAAGGCCTTGCGTCCTACGGCGAAAGTGAGGTCAGACAAAACCTGATCCTGGGGGCGGTCGATACACTTATTCTCTCAGAAGACCTTCGCAAGACCAGAGCCAAGATCGAGTGCGTCAACAAGAGCTGTGGCTATTTTGAAGAGGTCACCAGGACTCAAAGCACACCTCCGCCAGAGAACTGCCCAAAGTGCGGATCTCCCTTGGAGATCACAGATGAGGTCGACATTGTCACGGATCTTTCCCACCAAGCAGAGCAAAGCGGAAGCGACGTTAAGATCATATCCTCTGATTTCGATGAAGGTGCCCAGCTCTACAGGGCCTTTGGGGGAATTGCTGCCATCTTGAGGTTCAAGACAAGTTCCATCTAAACCTTGAAATATGATGGTTGTAACCTTGAAAACGCGACCTCTGAGAAAACGACTTTTGGGATTTGAATTGAAGTGGACACGAACGAGATCGAAGTTTCTGTAATGGCGTCGGTCAGGCCGACGGAGAGCACTGAGAAGGTGGCCAGAGCCATCGAGAACCTCTTTTTTGGCCTTGACCTCACGATAGGCGAAAGCGTGGTGGAAGGGCGAGGCGGAATCGATTCCCTTAGGACCTTTCACAGGCTTTTGAGAGAACAGAAGATACTGGACACCGCAAGGTCTGTCCTCCTCCGGGGAAAGATAGGCGACGACATCCAGTTCAGGCTGGGCAAGCAGGCGGCCACCGTCAGCCGAATCAACTTTCCACCCGAGGAGGAAATGTTGGGCTCCATACACGTCAATATAAATGGGCCCGATCTACTCGTGGACTGGCTGGCGCCCACGACCGCCGAAGGCAAGCCGATAGAGGAGATTGAATTGGAACTGGAGGATCATGTTTAGCTTTTCGTCTAGCGCGCTCGTGGATAGGCCCTTTGACTGGGCCTACGAGTTGAAAGATTTGGGTTATACCGGCTGGGAGATCGTAAACGAGGGAAGACAAAGGCTCACGCCTGATACCCTTCCTCTGGCAGAAGCGATTTTAGAAACCACTGACCTTATCATCACAATTCACCTTCCTTATTCTGACCTGAACCTCGCGAGCATAAACCAACCCATATGGGAAGAGTCTGTAAAGCAGACCAAAAACTGCCTCAACCTCGCCAGCAATTTCAGCAGACTTGCCGTCCTTCATCCTGGGCACTTATCGCCTTTGGGAAAACAGATGCCAGATCGGGCCTGGGAGCAGAACATCTTGGCGATCCAAGAGATATGTGATCATGCTGCAAATCTCGACATGGTCGTGGCTGTGGAGAACATGCCTGTCATAGAATCGCTTCTTGGAAGGACCCCTGCAGAGATTATTGGGATTATCGAGAACGTTGACAGGGAGAACCTCGGATTTGTCTTCGACGTGGGACACGCCAACACCAACGGGAACGTGGATCAATTCTTGGAGCTTTTAGGTGATCGGATAATTCATGCCCACATTCACGATAACCATGGCGAAAGGGACGAACACCTTCCTGTAAAGTTCGGGACTGTGAACTGGAAACATGTGGTCAAGGTCTTTAACGGCTACAGCGGCCGTTTCGTCACAGAATCGAGGTCCCTTGACGAGGGTGCAAAGAGCATGAGGAACCTGAAGACCTTCATGGAGTGATCATGATTGATTGAGTCTGTAGACGACCTTGCCGAGGAGATCTCCCGATACTTCGAGTCAAAAGACGAGGCGAGGGAGCGAGCGCTCAAGCTGAACCGGCTCGTCATAAGGAAATGTGGTGCTGCGATCAGATCGGTCCACAGAGAAGAGTTCGAAAAGGCCGAAGACCTGATGAATGAAGCAGGGTCGTTTTTGGAAGAGATAAGGACCCTACTCTCTGATCATCCTGACGTTCGTCATGCGGGGTTTGTGACGAATGCAGAGCAAGAGTACGCCGAAGCGAGGGTGGTCTACTCTATAATCACCCGGAACAAGACGCCTGCGCCCGATGAGGTAGGGGTTGAGATGGTCGGTTATCTGGGCGGTCTTGGCGACACTACGGGAGAGCTTAGGCGTCACATATTGGATCTGATCCGGAAAGGCAAGCCCGAAGAAGGCGAGCCGTACCTTGAGGCGATGGAAGAGATCTACCATCTTTTGATGCTGTTTGACTATCCCGATGCCATCACAGGGGGCCTTAGAAGAAAGAGTGACATGGCCCGCTCACTCCTCGAAAGGACACGCGGCGACCTTACCAACGCCATCGGTCAAAGAAAGCTGGAAGTCCAGTTAGCGCAACTGGAAGCGCAAAGGCAGTCCACAAACGCAAACGGCCGCTGAAGGATGTCAGGCTTTCGGTGAGCTCGAAGGCGAGAACTTACATGAGAGGCTCGGCCTTGGCGCCTTGATTTTCGTGCACCCATTGGCGCCACGGTAGGG
>CAZXBV010000141.1:0-4457 GCA_964639155.1 uncultured Methanotrichaceae archaeon | reverse complement strand
ATAACGCTTGCGCTTTTTGGAGGCGTTTTCGCTATCTTTGCCGCGCTCATTGTTGCGCGGATGTTCCCTCGGTTCAGTTCCATCATATGATAATTAGTAGTAACAACATTATATATTAAATATATCTTAATACAAACGATAGCGTATATAGACGCCTTGATAAGTACATATGGCAATTGTTGTCATAGATCTGGGTCAATGGGGTGGCATCTGTACCAATAGCAGTTCAGAATCCATCAGCTCGGAGTTTTAGCCAACTCTCGCATATCCACAGCTTTTTTTAGCTGGAGTGCCAATTCAAAGCCCATGAAAGTCCTGGTGGTCACAGGAAGGCTCGCCGAAGAAATGGTGAGAAATTCGGCCAACGGTGCCGACGTCCTGGTCCTGAACGTGGATGTTGCAGCCTTCATAACGCCCCGGATGCTTCTAGAGGCTGCGCCAGAAGGCTACGACCTGATATTGATACCAGGTGCCATAACCGCTGACTTTGGCCCTGCAGAGCAAAAGCTCGGAACAAAGATCCGGCTCGGGCCAAAACACGCCGTCGATTTAAGATACGTAATACCACTCTTAGACGAGGTCACTCTTTCGAGAACGGTCCCTGCCTGCACCCTCCTTGAAGGAAGGATGCGAGAAGAGGCGCAAGCCAAGATCAAAGAGCTGGAACGACTGGCTGTACCTGCTCTCACCATAAAGGGCCTGAAGATCGGTGGCCAGAGCAGGATTAAGGTTCTTGCAGAGATAGTGGACGCAACCCGATTCGACGAGGCCGAACTTCGAGCGAAGATCAGCCGCTATGAAGCCCAAGGCGCAGACATGATCGACCTTGGAATCCCATTAGATGCAAACCCAGAGGGTGTCAAAAGGGCGATATCCTACGCCAAGAAGGCAACAAACCTTCCTGTGAGCGTCGATACTCTCGACCCCGATCTACTTGAAGCTGGAATCGCGGCTAGCGCCGACTTGATATTGAGCCTGAATCAGGCGAACGCAAGACGGATCGGTCCCCTTGCAGCCAAGGCCAGGATTCCCGCAGTGGTGATCCCTGGCCCAGAATCAACACATCCCCCTGACCCCTGCACAGATTTCGATCCCAGGCCAGATTCTAAATCAGGCCTGGGGCCCAAATCCAACCCAGGTCCCAGTTCTGAACCCAGATCCAAACCCGATGAATCTTACCACAAGGCCGGGATCGAAGAGAACGTGCGCCTGGCCCAATCTTTTGGTGTGGAGGTAATGGCCGATCCGGTCCTCAATCCGCCTCTTCAGGGGCTGGTCAAGTCCGCCTATCGGTACCAAGAGTTTCACAGAGCGCACCCAGAAATCCCGCTCTTCTTTGGGGTCGGAAACGTAACTGAACTCATCGATGCAGATTCGCCTGGGGTAAACGCCCTATTAACTGCGATGGGCGCAGAAGTTGGTGCCAGCGTTCTTTTCACCCCAGAATACAGCGACAAAGCGAAGGGAAGTATCCGTGAGCTGAAAACCGCGTCCGATATGATGATCCTGGCCCAGGATCGAAAGAGCCCGCCAAAGGATCTCGGGGTTGACCTATTGATCCTGAAGGAGAAAAGGAGGCTTCCTGAAAATGCAGCACCCCAGGATTTCGTGGAGGCTGGCGATGGATATCAATGGGAGATGGACCCCAAAGGATGCTTCAGGATAGGGACTTTTGAGGGCAAAATAGTGGCCGAGCACCGCAAAATCACAATTGTTGGGACTTCTGCCACAGAGATTCTCAACACCATAATCGATCACGGCCTTGTGACTCGACTGGATCACGCAGGCTACCTGGGAAGAGAGCTAGAAAAGGCCGAAATTGCGCTCAAGCTTGGCAGAAGCTACAGCCAGGACGAATCGCTTTAAACCGCATTAAGAATAATATAAATTGGCAGAAATACGCAGTCCCACTTCGGGTGACTGAAATATCTTTTGCGCCCAACTTCCACCCCCCACTAAAAGTAGGGGGGATCCTGCTGCGTCCGTCCTGAAAGCCCATTTTGTGATGTTGCCCGTTCGGTCCCATGTTGGTGATTTTCAATGATTCACGGCCACGACCTGATAATCCAAAGCCATCACAAGTTGCTGGTTTCTGTGTACGTCAGTTGACTTGCACTAATCATAACCCTTAAACCATGCCGAGTTAAAGTTTTAAAATTTTTTCTTCACCAGGGTGCATTCGATAACCATATGGGGGTGTTTTGGCACATTTTATTCCAAATTTACGTAAAATCACTCTTACTTGTTTCAGCGTATATTCCTCATCAAAATTTCTAAGTATTAAGTCTCCAACTTCTTTAGTTGTCCAATTGTCTTTTTGATGAAGAAGGTTTTTTAGCTCATCTTTTTGATGATCTGAGAGCTTAGAAGGCCGTCCCCCCCAATATCTTGGGGCTAACCCGTCATAACCACTTGTATTCCATCTCTCTTGCCAAATATATCCCACGCTTCTTGTAATTCCAACGCGTTGTGACGAGACGGCAACACTTTCGCCTTCATAACGATATTTAACAAAATACAATCTTTTCAGAATGTTTCTATCCCGCTCAACTCGTATTTTCTTATTAAGTTCCTCAGGACTAATATGTTTTTGAATGTGGATCTGTTCTGATTTAGACATAGCAAAACATTAGTGTGGTATTGTATTAATCTTTCGGTTCAACATTATATGTTGGGACACAAGGAACTCCAAAAGAGAGAGACGATTACACGCAGATGAATTTGTTAGAATTTGATTAGCTGATGAGCAACGCGAACCTGTCCCGTAGCTTGCGGCAGGGTGTGCTTTTTGACCGAAAGTCAGAATCATATGAAGAGGCTAATATGTGTGAATTTCTTGAAGTATGTTTCGCGTATCAACTTTGTGAATGACTGAATTAAAATATTTTTAAGTAGGGGAGTTAAGTTCAAACTATTATAGGTGCGTGACTATAAATGACACCTGAATGGCCTTCGGCCTGGCCAAAGGAAATCGGACACACGAACTTCAAGGCCGTAACAAAGATACTTTCAACCGAAAAATAGGTCTAAAAGGGGGGATGATCGACGCCAGCAAAGAGCGCCGACACCCTTAAAATATTAAGGCTAGTAGGTACAACGGGAATATGAATGATACAAGAAACCCTACCACCATCAACGCTATTGATACGCCATTTCCTCCCATGAAAATCCTCACCTCAAATGCTCGTTATCAGTTGGGTCCCAGGTAGGGGGAGGTTGTATTAAATACTATCGGAACCCCTCAAAGGCGGCCCAGCTTTTGCCAACACCTTTAACTATACTTGGGTCAGAAGAGGGTAACTGTGCGATCTATCCAAAAGACCGGTACAAAAGATCTGGGGAACCGGCTGGGACGCGAAAGGACAGAAGGCGCTAGATATGTTCTTTTAAGCCCGGTGGGATACCCTTTGACGAGCGTTTTTCAGGATTATCCTGAAGTTTCGAATCCTCGTCTTTTCGAGCTATATGCCCGAGAACAATGGCATGGCGAGATGGTTAGGCCGGGATGTTACCTATTTGATCGAAGGCTCTACCCAGATTTTGCTTTCAAGGTCATAAAGGCAAGCCCCCACGTCTCGATTGTGGGGTCTAACACCAAGATCGTGGTGGAACAGAAGCGGCCTTTGAATCGCGCGATCAAGAGTGATGTGATATTTGATGAAGTAGTGGGCCAGGAAAGGGCCCGGCAGAAGATGAGGATCATCGAACGCTTCTTGGTGGAACCTGAGAAGTTCGGCAAATGGGCACCCAGAAACATCCTCTTTTACGGGCCTTCTGGGACCGGGAAGACTATGATGGCAAAGGCCCTGTCAAATGAGACGAAAGTTCCAATGATCCCCATAAAGGCGACCGCGCTCATAGGTGAGTTCGTGGGAGAGGGGTCGAGGCAGATCCACAGTTTATACAAGAAGGCAGATCAGATGTCTCCGTCCATAATTTTCATCGACGAGCTTGATGCCATCGCCCTTGACCGGAGGTATCAGGACCTTCGAGGTGACGTGTCTGAAGTGGTGAACGCCCTACTTACAGAGATGGACGGGATCAATTCACGAAAAGGGGTCTGCACAATAGCTGCCACCAACAAGATTGAGTTTTTGGATGCGTCGATCAGGAGCAGATTCGAAGAGGAGATCGAGTTCATCCTTCCATCTGAAGCTGAACGGCTCTCGATATTGGAGAAAAATATCATCACATTGCCGATAGTGGTCAATGATGTAGATCTCAAACAGATATCCAAGCTGACCGAAGGTTTCTCAGGGCGCGACTTGGTAGAAAAAGTGCTCAAAGTGGCCCTGCACCAGGCCATCATCGAGGAAAAGGATATCGGGTCCCAATATCTAGAAGATGCGATCAAGAGGGCAAAGAAAGATCCATTCAAGGAAGCGCCCAAAGAGATGTTCTCCTAATCGCATGTACGTGTTCACGACGAACGCTAGCCAGATGCCCACGACTTTAGT
>CAZXBV010000140.1:0-4501 GCA_964639155.1 uncultured Methanotrichaceae archaeon | reverse complement strand
GGAGAAGGAAAGAAAGATTACCTTGTGGTGAATACCAACCAGGAGGAGTTCGATTATCCCCTTGGTGACAGTAACGTGCGCACCACTTACGCAGGTGATGGTGGCATCAGGCTGAGCCTCTTTACCAAATTGATGATGACCTACAGGCTCGGAAGCCTTAAGCTTTTGATAGCTGACGATATAACAGGCCAGAGCAGGATTATGATCCATCGAAACATTATCGATCGGGCAGATGTCATAGCTCCTTTCTTGGCCTACGATGAAGATCCTTACATAGTCTTGGCAGATGGTCGGTTATACTGGATCATAGACGCCTACACTTTCACGGACAATTATCCTTATTCTGAAAGTCTTGGCGGGTTTAACTACATCAGAAACCCAGTCAAGGTAGTGATCGATGCCTACGACGGGAGCGTTGATTACTATGTGGTCGAAGAAGATCCCTTGCTTCAGGCTTACAGGGCGATATTCCCAGATCTCTTCAAGCCACTGGAATCGATGCCTTCAGAGCTGCAAGCCCATATCAGGTATCCAGTCGATCTGTTCAACGTCCAGACCCGGATTTACAGAGATTATCACATGGAAGATCCTCAGGTGTTCTACAACAGGGAAGATGCATGGGACCTTCCTTTTGAGATCTATCAGGAAAGCAAACAGTCCATGGAGCCTTACTACGTGATCATGAAGACTCCCGAAAGCACTGATGAGGAGTTCATATTGGTACTGCCCTTTACGCCAAGATCTAAGAACAACATGATCGCCTGGATGTGTGCTAAGTCGGATCAGCCAAATTACGGAGAGCTGATAGTCTTCAAGTTCCCCAAAGATCAGCTAATCTTTGGCCCTATGCAGGTGGAAGCGAGGGTAGATCAAGACACCGATATATCAGAGCAGCTCACCCTTTGGAGTCAAAAGGGGAGCAGCGTGATAAGAGGTAACCTTCTGGCGATACCCATAAACAATAGCCTGCTGTACGTAGAGCCGCTTTACCTTCAGGCTGAAAACAGCGAGTTTCCGGAGCTAAAGAGGGTGATCGTGGCCTACAGCGGAAAAGTGGCAATGGAAGAGACTCTCGAAGAAGCATTGGCGGCGATATTCGACTTTGAGCCAGAGGTGGCAAGGACTGGCGAGAGGGCCGATCTGGCCGATTCAAACCAGAGCCTTGAAGTGCTGATCGGACAAGCCCAGGATCATTACGATCTCGCACAGGTTCGGCTTAGAGAGGGCGATTGGTCAGGTTATGGCCAGGAGATCGAGGCGTTGGGAGACGTCTTAAGCGTCCTTGAAGCGAGGTCTGGTGAGGAAGATGGCATCACCCTGCCCTCTCCAGCACCTGGAACTCCAGCGGCCGAGTCTTGATAGTTGATCTTTACCTTCGGCTGATTTCGAACTTGTTCTATTTTTCACCTGGATTTGGTGGCGACTTCGAGCCTGATCTCACCATCTGCCTCTGAGAATGTGTAGGTCTCGTAGTCAGATATGACTTCATAGAATATGTCCCAATCGACGGTGGTGGCGACACAGCCCGATGTTAGCAGAGGAACGCCGATCGCAGGTATGTCAACTCCTTGACAAAGGTCAATTCCCTCTTTGATTTCCATCATGCAGCCCACGCCAACTATGGCTTTGGGATGATATTTCTTGATCATTCGCTTAATCACGCTGGAACCCGGTGCGATGAAGAACCTGTAGTTGAGACTTTCAGCATATTTTTTGGCCTCGCCGATGCCGCATTTGCCGCAGTTGACACATTTCAGTCCTTCGGGCGTGAGCTTTGCAGGACAGTTAACGTCTCTGAGGCACTGGGGCATGAAGATCGCCCTTTCGTTCTTTGGAATCTTCACGAATTTGTTCCAGTTGATGTAGTTTCTGAGCTGTACGCCCACCTGATCCACGATGGCGTCGTCCGCCTTGAAAAGCCTGAAAAGGGACTTGATCACGCTTTCCAAGAGGAGAACGAAGATGAGCGTGAACCTAGCCATGAAGAAGCGACCGGTCTTGAAAGAGTATATGACGAGGGCAGCGCCCAGTGCTGAAAATATCAGGATTAGGGCTGCTAAGATGAAGATGGCCTCGCCTGTAAAGTAGAAGACCGAGTCCATGAACGGGGGGAGCATGGTAGAAGAAATGGTATGTGATGTATAAATTCGTTGCCCGGGTATTTCAGAGGGACCGCGCATCTTTTGAGATATCTCCAATACGCCGAAACGTTTTTCGTATAAATCATCCCAAGGGAAGATCGATGAGAACCTATCTTGACTGTCTCCCCTGCTTCTTGAGTCAAGCTCTCCGTGCGGGCCGGATCGCAACTGACGATGAAAAGAAGATAAAACGGCTTTTGGACGAGGTGGGGATGGCTTTGAAGGACATCCCCTTAGAGTGTACGCCGCCAGAGGCCGGGATCTTGATTTACGGGAAAGTCCGGGAGATCTCCGGCGTTTTCGATCCGTATCGAGAGACGAAGATCGAGAACACAGAGAAGGCGCTCTCTTTGTATCCTCGATTGAAGAAGTTGGTTCGAGAATCGACCGATCCTCTTCTCACGGCAATAAGGATTGCCATTGCCGGCAACGTGATCGATTTTGGCGTCAACGAAAACTTCGATATCGAGAAAGAGGTTGAAGAGACCCTTCAAAAAGAGTTTGCCATCTTCGATTATGAGAGCTTCAAGGAACGTTTAGGCCAAGTCGACAAGGTCCTCTACTTGGGCGACAACGCAGGCGAATCGGTCTTCGACAAGATCCTGATCGAAGAGCTGAAAAAGCCAGTGACCTATGCGGTCAGGGAAATTCCGGTCATAAACGACGTCACATGGGATGATGCTTTGATGGCCGGACTGGACGAGGTTGCGACCATAATATCTTCGGGCACAAATGCACCCGGCACGATTCTTAAGACCTGCAGTTCGGAGTTTATGGAGATCTATGAGAACTCTGATATGGTGATTAGCAAAGGGCAAGGAAACTACGAGGCCCTTTCTGAAGATAAGCGTCCTATCTTCTTCTTGCTAAAGGTGAAGTGCCACGTCATAGCCAGTGACTTGGATGTGAAAGAGGGGGATATCGTGCTGAAGGGGATTAACGTGTCAGCAACTCCCGACTAAAAGTCAGGAGTTGTCGACTCTGGTTATCGTCATGGCTACGATCACGGTTACGATCATGGTCGTGATTTTGGTTTTGGTCCTGTTTCCGGTTCTGGATCTTAGTTATGATCTTGGAAAGCGGCATCGATCAAGCTTTGGCCTCGGTCGCGCTGGTAGGCTTTGGCCACTTCCTGGCAAAGGGCGTCGAACTGCTCTTCGGTGTAACCAGCTTCTGAAATTAGAGCATCAATAGCCGGTCTGATCTGTGAGTTTACAGAGTCCTTTCCGCCTCCCACCATCGATACGCTCAAAGCGACCAGCTGCAAGCCCTTTTTGACCCGCCCCATCTTCGCAGCGGCGAGCCCTAGCTGGAAGAAGTTCATGGCTTCGCCCGCCTTCTCGCCTATCCGCTGATGTATCGCCAAAGATTTTCGCAGCTTGTCGGCACCTTTTTCGTATTCTTCGTGATCTAAGTCGATCGACGCCATGTTGTGCCAGGTCGTAGCCTCGCCTTTTTCGTCGCCAATCCGCTGCTCTATATCCAGCGCGTTCTGGTATTTTTCCAGGGCGGACTCAAATTCCCTTTGGCTAAGGGCGATCGCGGCCAGGTTGTGCCATGCTGTAGACTCACCAGGTTCGTCGCCGATCCTCTGCCAGATCTCAAGCGATCTTTGGAAGGCCCCTTGAGCCGATTGCATGTCCCCTTGTTTCAGCCAGATTAGACCCATCCGGCCCAGCGTGTTTCCCTCTTCGACTTCGTCGCCGACCTCCTGCCAGAAATCAAGATTATTCTGCAGCTTATCGAGGGCGGCCTCGGGTCTCCCCTGCTCTAGATCCATCTCTGCCAGGTTTTGCAAGGTTCTGGCCACCCCGAATCGATCGCCGACCCCTTGCATGAGCTTTAGCGCTCTTTGGTAACTTTCATATGCAGCATCCGGATCGCCCATACGAAGATTGACCGAGGCGAGGTTGTACAAGGTTGAAACTTCGCTGGCCTTGTCGCCGGTTTTTTGGAAAATATCCTGCGCCCTACGGAAGCTACCGCGGGCCAAATCGTACTTTTCTTCGTATGCATCGATCAGAGCGAGGCTGTACAAGGTTGTGCCCACCTCATGGACGGCGCCAATTTTCTCATAGCGTTCTAGGACCTCGCTGAAGGTCTTTCGCGCCCTATCGTGGTTGCCCTGCTTCATGTCGGTCATGGCGAGGGCATGCCGTACGTTGACCTGGCCCGTTTCATCACCGATCCGCTCCCAGATCTTGAGAGATTTCTGATAGTTCTTGCGGGCTTTTTCGTACAGTCCTCGTTTCACCTCGACGGTGCCCAGGAGGGCCCAGTCCTGAGCTTCGCCTTTTTTGTCCCGATCTCGCCTGTGCATCTTCAGAGATTTTCGAATCATCTTTCGCTGATCCAGAAGG
>CAZXBV010000139.1:0-4512 GCA_964639155.1 uncultured Methanotrichaceae archaeon | reverse complement strand
ATTGGTGTATTACACATGCTCAAGATCATCTCTTTCGACATGGACGGAACCCTCGTCTCCTCCAACTACGTGGAGAAAGTGTGGCTAGAAGGCATGCCTCTCCTTTATGCTGAACGGCACGAAATTGCAGATATCGAGGTCGCAAAGAAGTTCGTATACGACGAGTACATGTCCGTAGGGTCAAGAGACCTTCGCTGGTACGACCTTCGGCATTGGCTCGATCGTTTCGATATCAATATTTCCAGAATCGACCTTCTGGAACGGTACGGACATGAGGTGGAAGTCTATCCAGAGACCGAAGAGGTTCTCCGGGCGCTTTCCCAAAAGTTCGATCTGGTGGTGGCCTCAAACGGCGCCACTGAGTTCGTCGAGTTCGAGCTGAAAGATCTCAAGCACTATTTCAGGGAGGTTCTCTCCACCACCTCGCTTTTCAAGAAGGTGAAAGACTACCCTGGAACTTTCGTGGACCTTTGCGACCACCTGGGCGCAGAGCCCAACGAGGTTTTGCACCTGGGCGATCATCGCTATTTCGACTACGAGGTGCCAAAGGAAGCTGGCCTTCGGGCGCTATATCTGGACAGAGAACGAATGGAGACCGGGCCAGATGTGGTGCACGACCTTCGAGAGGCGGCGGAGAAGATACAAGAGATGTGACGTGGCATTCTGGCCGCAATGGTCCCCCGTTTCGCTATCCTTTCGCCCTATTTTCCCTCATCCTAAGGAAGGATAGCCTTCAAATACCCCCTGCGTGCAACCTTCCCAAACGAGGTACCCCGATGATCCGGCCCTGCAGCCCTGAAGATTTCGAAACCATATACGAGATCGTGAACGACGCAGCTCAGGCTTACAGGGGCATAATCCCTCTCGATCGGTGGAACGAGCCCTACATGCCAAGAGAAGAGCTAAAAGCCGAAATCGATGACGGCGTCGTCTTCTGGGGATACGAAGAGTGCGACCGCCTCGTTGGCATCATGGGAATCCAAGACGTCAAAGACGTGACGCTCATAAGACACGCCTACGTCAGAACCGCTGACAAAAACAAAGGCATAGGAAGCCAGCTCTTAAAACATCTCCTGAAGATGACAAATCGCCCCGTCCTTATGGGAACCTGGGCCGATGCCATCTGGGCGATCCGATTCTACCAAAAACACGGCTTCGTCCTCGTCACTGAAGACGAAAAGAACAGGCTGCTTCGAAAGTACTGGAATATCCCAGAACGACAGGTGGCAACATCTGTGGTCCTGGCAGATCCAAAACAACATATCTCAAGATAAATTCAGAAGATGATCTTCAAATGGACAAATTTTTCAGAATCTCAAACGCAGTTCTCGTCGGGCTAATTATCATGATGGCCCTTGCTGGCGCTGCGAACTCCCAATGCTGCGGAGGCGGAGCGTGGACTTCAGGCCCCTCTTTCCTGGGCACCACCCCAATAGTCTGTCCTGGAAATCTGCCTGATGACTACTTCGACGGGGGCAAGATCGAAGCCTCAGAAAACATTTCCGAAGAATGCGCTGAGGCGTGTGCCGATGGGACCCCTGACGACGTGTCTCAAGACGATTCCAACGAAGGCCTTGATGAGAGTCTACAAATAAATTCGCGTGAAAACTCGACTCTTCTTGAGATGATCATCTCACCAGAAAAGCTCGCCCAAGTTCTTGACTTGGACAGATACGTCCTTGCCTACACCAGCAACACGCCTTCAGACCTCTACATCAAAGGCACAGTCGCCCTCCCCTCTAAAAGCTTCATACGTGAGAACGGCTCCTTAAAGTCCGTCTCTGACCTTTCCGAGATGTTGGGCGCATCAGGCATCTTGGAGAATGATACACTCGTTGTTTACGGCAACTGCCTCTCCTGTGGCGACCCCACCTTCGTCTTTTGGGCCATGAAGTATCTGGGCCACGACAATGTCCGGCTTCTTGAGGGGACAAAAGAAGACTGGAAACTCGCAGGCCTTTCCTTAGAAAAGAGCCTCGTATCAAGATCTTCTGTTGATTATCTTCCCGATCCCAACCCTGTGCTTTTCGCTGACTACGAATACATCTTGGGTGGTGAAGCCAGAATCGTGGATGCGAGGCCTGCCTCGGACTTTTCCAGCAGTCACATAGAAGGCTCTTTCAACCTGGAATATGGCCAGGTGCTCGAAGACGATCACATCAAAGATCCTGCTGCTCTCGAATCGGTCTTTTCCGGGCTGGACAAAGGCCAACCGGTTGTGGTTTACTCCAAGAACGGCGGCCGAGCTTCTCTTGTCTGGCTCGCCCTCGAAACGGCAGGATACGATGCCAGGCTCTATACCTGGAAAGACTGGCTCGCATACCAGGGCTGATCTGACACCGTTTGTCAAGCTCAAGCGTTTGGCCAAATGTCGCGCCAAAATCCTCACTTTGATGAATTCGACTGCCCAAACCGCCTCACTTAAATAAGATCGGCAACAATTGAAACGAAACAGAGGTGATATCCCATGTGTACAGTTGGAGGCCCGCCTGACATAAGCGACGTGGAATCGCTCGCCACAAAAGACTACGAATGCGAGGACTGCGGAAACAAGTTCAAGGGCATGGGACGGAGAGCAAGGTGCCCATCCTGTCAGTCCAAAAACGTCAAACCTGTTAAGTGAAAAGATGAAGATACCTTTAGGCGACGACGATGTTGCCTTTCTCTGCGGCCAGAAAGGGACCTTGGCCCTGGCCAAGACCCTAGGCCACCTTTTTTATCTGGAGACCGACCTTGAAGAGATAGTCATCTTCACAGACGAAGACGACCTGATCGTGGCTTCTGCTTTTGGAACCGGCGAGAATGTCAGGAAAAGTCTCAAATGCACTCTCTTTCAGATAAGGGAGATGGATGCGCCCCTGATAGTCCTTCCCAAAGGGCACCCAGCTTCCGCCAGGCTCAAGACGGTGGTCTCGATAGGGCCAAAAACCCGGATAAAATGTGACATCCAAGCAGGTACCCATCCAGAACAGGACGTGCTCTGCGGAACCGAAGACTTCATGGGCGCGGAGGTAATTGGGTTTCCTGGAGGCGCAGAAATCACGAATTTCGAGGGCGATCTGAAGTTCGAGAAATTCTAAAATTCTGAAGAGGTGGATCGAATTGACTGAGATCAAAGAGGGCAGCATCGTCAGATACAACGGAACCGGAACTGTTGGCATAGTCAAAGCTCTCAAGACCGATGAAGACGGCCAGTGGGCCTTCCTGGATTCCACAGGCATGTATTATCTCGTCAGCACTCTTGAGACCCTCGACCGAATGCCCGAAAAAAGAGAGATTGGCGTTCGGACCATAGAAGATTTCGAGAAGATGGCAGAGGCCGAAAAAGAGCGAATGGCTGCGATAAAGATGGAAGATGAAAGCGTCGAAAGTGGCGGATAAGGTCGGAGTCGTCGTTCACGGCCCCGAGGTGATCGATTCGGGAAACGCCCTTCTAGTTCTTGACCTTCTGGAACGAATTGGGCCGGTAAGAGCTGTTCTAGGTGGGACCATGGGCCGCGTTGCCGTCATCGACGCCTTTTTGGAAAACCGGATCGACATAACTCGAAGAGAGCTTCCAAGCGAGTCAGTCCAGAGGCTCCAGAAACCCGCCGACGTGGTCGTCATCCTGAACGAGGCCAAATGCCAGGATACCGGCCTTGCCTTTGGCCAAGCCGTAACTTTGCGGGCCAACCCAGATAAGCCTCTCATCATGGCAGATTTTGGTGGTGGTTTCGTTGCCATTCTGGCTGGCAGATCAACTTGCGCATTTCATCTAGCTTCGCTCTTATCTCAAGATCTGGACCTTGAGATAATGACTCTACCTCAAGAACCATCCAAAACTATTCTTTCTGAAACGATTCCATCTGACGGATCCGTCAAAAGAGTGCTGGTCGGAACGATCCCCGGTGAGAACATTTCTTTCAACGGAACTGTCATAGCGAGGGCGTCGTCATCTTCTGTGGAGATCAAAGCCAAAAACGGCCAGATCATTGAGATAAAGGGTGCAGTGCCCAAACTTCACGGCCTTGAAAAGCTGCCGGAAAGAATCGATCTTGAGACTGCCATTCTCAGGAGCGGCGACATAAGGCGGACAGAACGCAAAGCCCGCTCTCTTAAGTGGACCGGTCAGATGGCAGCCTTGATAGATCACGCTGCAGAGTCCACCTTCGAGAAGGCAAAAGGCGCAGGAGTTGTGATCACCGTAGGTGACGATACCACTGCCATCGCAGGAGACGTTCTTGCAAGGCTTGGGATACCTCTTATTGGGATTGTAGACGGCGATCTAGATAACCTCTCCCACAGAACTTCAAAGCCACCGGGGAGCATAATAATCACGGTCCGGCCAGGGCGAGACGATGTGGTGGGCCGCCGCATAAAAGAGACGATCTTCAGAGGTGAAAACCGGATTATGCTCAACAGTCATGGCATTGAAGGTCTCGTTTCTAGGGTTAAAGAGGTCGCAGGAGAGGACTTACTCTCCATAAAAAAGCTGTGAATGTCCTCGATCTGCCACACTCTTTTTTTCTTCGT
>CAZXBV010000138.1:0-4561 GCA_964639155.1 uncultured Methanotrichaceae archaeon | reverse complement strand
ACCCAGAAAACTATCTATTGATCATTCTGGACAACGGTTGCTATGGCTCGACCGGCTGCCAGCCAACCTGCACCTGCAGGAAAGCCGACCTTGCCCGAATGGCAAAGGGCGCTGGAGTATCAGATGTTAGCGTGGCGACCGCGCCTGAGGATATCAAAAGCAAAATGGGGAAAAATGGCGTCCTCGTCGTGAAGACCGAACTTGGAAACGCCAGTGTCCCGATAATCGACCTTGCCCCCGACAAGATAATCAGGCGGTTCATGGCCGAAGCCGCAAGTCCGAATCCGAGTTCAGGTTCAAGTTTCTGAAGAGCTTCGAGTACGATCCCGCCGGGGTCATGAGACGGGCGTTCGATGCCATCTGGAACGCAGCCAGATGGGGGCGGCCCATGAGCTAAGACGAGTAAGGACGTTGGGTGGGACTATCGTCGTATGAGTTCATATCTTGGATCTGCATCCGTATCCCCGTTCCCGTTCCTTGTGGCCTTTTCCAGCGCGGCGCGTCCTGCGACCTCGTAGGCCTTTGAGAGAATGGTGGCAAGATTCGTCTTGCCTATGGAATAGGGCGCATCACCGAGCCTTTTGAGGATGGCATTGGAAACTTTCGGAGGGGCAGGAGACGGTGCAACGGCGAGAATATCCTCGCTTAGATCCCAGAACGTTTCTAAGCATTCTTCCAGCGGCCTTACATCCTCTGAATTAGAACCGGAAACTAAACCTTCCGTTGACTCAGTTTCCACAGTCGAAACGCGCCGTTTTCGGAGCGCTTCGATGATCTCTTCTTTTGTCTTTCCCCGGAGCGTGAAGATGAGGAACGGGTCCTCGTCGAACTTCTCTGCCAGGAGGTAATAGACCGCTGCGATATGTTTGCAAGGATTTGACCAGTCAGGACATGAACAATCGGTCTTGAGATCTTTTTTGCTCGGGAAAAGGGAAACACCCGCTTCAGCGAAGGCGTCTTCGATATCGGTCGGCATCTCTCCAGAGAGCAGTTTTGCAGCGAATATGGCCTTTGAGGCCATGACGTCTATCACCTTTCCCCAATCATCTTCGGATATGAGTTTCAATTGAATGTCTATCACGTATGGTTTTGATCGCACGCCTTGGACCTTGGATTTAACAAGCCCTTTTTGAACGTCGATGGAGGCGACCTGGCCGCGTCGTGCATAAGATTTTCCCCTTCCGAGCCTTGCACCTATGTCGAAAGATTCGAGCAGTGCTACCCATCGCTTCGACCACCACTTCTCGCCGATGTCACCACGTTTGCTTTTCGCTTTTATCCCGTCTTTGACTGCTTTTGGCGGCCCTGATCTGTAGTATCCCCAGTAGCCACTCATCGTCAATCATCTCCAATGGTCTTGCGGCTTAAGGTGAGGACTTCTCTTAGCTCTTCGGAAGATAGCTCTGTCAACCATGCTTCGCCCGTGCCGATGACCGCTTCTGCCAGAGCCTTCTTGTCTTCGATCATCTGGTCTATCCGCTCTTCGAGAGTGCCCACGCATACGAACTTGTTGACGAAGACGTTCTTCTTCTGGCCGATCCGGAAGGCTCGGTCGGTGGCCTGATTCTCGACGGCCGGGTTCCACCAGCGATCGAAGTGGAAAACGTAGTTTGCCGCGGTCAGGTTGAGGCCAAAACCGCCTGCTTTGAGGGAGAGGATGAAGATGGGCGGTCCATCTGACTCAGATCCGGATGCAGATGCAGACCCATCGGACTGGAACCTCTCTATCATGGCGTCTCGCTGTTTTTTGGGCGTTTTGCCATAGAGGAAGAGAACTTCGCGTCCCAGCTTTTCTTGCAGATGATGATGCAACATTGCGCCCATCCCTGCAAATTGAGTAAAGATCAGGGCCTTGTCGCCTTCTGCGAGCACTTCTTCTAGCATCTCTTCGAGGCGAGCCAGCTTTCCAGAGCGTCTGGGAAGTGGGCTTCCATCTTGGAGGAAGAGGGCAGGATGGTTGCAGATCTGCTTTAGCTTGGTCAAGGTTGCCAGAACTAACCCTTTGCGCTCGATTCCGGTTAAAAACTTGATCTGATCCAACATATCTTCGACCACGGCCCCATAAAGAGATGCCTGTTCGGGGGTGAGGTTGTAGTAGACCTTCGTCTCAACCTTATCGGGAAGGTCCTTGATTATGGCAGGATCAGTCTTAAGACGCCGGAGAATGAACGGCTGAGTCATCCGGCGGAGCCTTTCAGCCTGCTCTTCGTTGCGGTATTTCTCGATTGGTAGGGCGAAGTTTTCGCGGAAGCTCTTCATAGATCCAAGGTACCCAGGATTGAGAAAGTCCATGATCGACCAGAGCTCAGATAGGTGGTTTTCCACAGGGGTTCCTGTAAGAGCAATTCGGTTTTCAGATTCCAGTCTTTTTATTGCTCGGGTCTGTTTGGTGCTGGGATTTTTGATGTTTTGGGCCTCGTCGAGTACTATATTTTGCCAGTAAACTCTCGACAGCGTCTTTTCGTCTCGCTGGACGATTGCGTAGGTGGTGATGACGAGATCATGTCCTTCTGCCGCCTCTGCAAAGGCATTTTCTGTAAGCCTGTTGGTGCCGTGATGGACCATGACTTTCAGCGATGGTGAGAAGCGCTCCACCTCCTTTTGCCAGTTTCCGACTACTGACATGGGGCAGGCGAGCAAGGTCGGTCCCAAAGGCACGGTTTTTGCTCTGCCTCGAACTTCGGTTTGAACTTCAGTTTGAACTTCGGTTTGGCTATCATTTCGGCGTTCGTGGAGAAGGAACGCTATCAGCTCGATCGTCTTTCCAAGGCCCATGTCGTCTGCAAGGCATGCGCCAAAGCCAAGCTTGCAAAGGTAATTGAGCCAGGAGAGGCCCTTGGCCTGATAGGGACGAAGGACGCCATTGAAACTAGAAGGCACTTCGATCGCCTCAAATCCATCTTCTCCAGAAAGACTGGTCAGCATCTCTTTGATGGAGCCTTCTGTATCGACTTCCACGACTGGAAGATCGAGCTCGATTTTGGCCTCTGGGCTCAGTTCGCCCAACAATCCGAGCCGTATCGCCTCGCTTAGGGTCATTTCGCCTTCTTTTCGCCTTTTCTCGAAGGAATTTATGGCGGCCTCGATGTCTTCAGATCGCAGCTCTACCCATTCTCCGCGGACCTGGACCAGGGGAACCTTCAGGCATGTCAGCTCTTCAAACTCTGTCTCTGAGAGGGGCGTATCTCCTACGGCCACTTCCCATTCGTACTTCACGATCGATTTCAGGCCGAAGTGTCCTTGGCTTATTTTCCAGCCACCTTCGTCCTCGGGGGCTTTCAGCTTGAGTTTCAGGCCCATGCGGGAGCTTGGCTTATCCCACCATGATGGGAGAAGGACGCCAAAGCCGTTCTGTTCCAGGTGCGGCGCAGACTCCCGGAGAAATGAGTAGGCCTCTTCGGTCTTCAGCCCAAGGCCCGATGGACATGCGTCATGCAGGGCTCTTTCGATCAATGGCGAGATTCTGGAAGCATTGCCTAGATCGGCCAGCAATCGCTCTTGTGGATTTGTGATCTTTCGTTTGAGGAAGGTTGCGATATTGGACCTTGCTTTCCAGACCTCTTCGGCGGGAACGAGTAGGCTTCGGTCGTCTTTTGCTTGGAGGAAGAATCGGACCTGCCACATCTCCTCAGCTACATCATCAACGGGACTGAACGGCTCTTCGAGCCTGAAACAGGTGCGGAAAGGAACATCTGGCGCCGCAGGCTCAAGCTGGGAAAGCCAGGTTTGCATCTCTTTTGAGAACGTGTTCAGCTCACCGGTTGAGGCGTCGAGAGCAGAATCATCACCCACCCCAACAAGGGCTCTTAGAAACTGGCGCGAAAGAGGCGCAACCTTGGGTTTGCGCCCCCTCTGGGGTGGTTCGAGCCCGACTTCCTGGAGAGATTGGCGCACGAAAGCGTCAATGGTCTGGTCGAGAAAGCTCGTGACGAGGATAAAGGGCGATGATATTGATGATGACGATGGTGCCTTTCCATCACTCGATCTCTTCTTTGATTTTCGTCCTGCTCCGGCCTTGAAGGCGCGAGAGCTTGGAGGCATCGCCTTTGAGAGCATTTTGATCCGTTCCCGATCCTCCTCGTCGGTCACCGGCGCCCAGTGGGCGCGTCCGTCTCTTAACGTGGGCGCAAACTGCTCTTTGGCGACGATCTCAAGGGCGAATCTAGAAGCTTCGATCCAGAACCGAAGAGAGTTTCCAAAGGCGATTCCGTGTGGTGGATGGGCAGGCAGATCAAGCAGGAGATTCAAGGCGGAAAGAGGATCGAAGGCAAGCGCGTCAACGTTCCAGGGAGATAGGCCCGAGGGCTCTTCGGATGCGGAGTCTTCTCTTATGAGCCAGGGCGATGCGATCGGGCCCGTCTTCGCACTGGGCAGGAGAAATGTCTTCGTCTCTATTCCGGAGGGGGCCCGGCCGAAGATCATCTCGATCTCGTCTTGGAGCGTCTTTCCAGGTACCGAGAATGGATGGGGCTTTGGTTTCGGGTGTTTGGGTGGTCGCCCTCTTTTCTTTGGAAGTGTTGCGGGAAGGGCTGAAGACTCCGCCCAGAGGTAAAACTGATTC
>CAZXBV010000137.1:0-4577 GCA_964639155.1 uncultured Methanotrichaceae archaeon | reverse complement strand
TTCACCACCTGGGCCTTGGACCCGCCCATTTGGGCCACTCAAGCTCGCTTCCCTGGCCATCATCTTTTGCGACTCCGAGAAACTCGGCCACCTTCCTTGTCGCGGGCCTTGTGAAGACTTCCTCTGCAGTTCCCACCTGAACCAACTCTCCTTCCATCATCAACCCGATTCTGTCAGCGAGGAGGATTGCCTCTGCCTGGTTGTGGGTGACGTGAACCGCGGTTATGCCCGTCTCTTCCTGGACCCTCTTTAGCTCGGCTCGGGTCTGCTCTTGGGTTCTTCGGTCCAGTGCGCTGAGCGGCTCGTCCAGCAAGAGAACCTCTGGATCGATGGCCAGGGCCCTTGCGATAGCAACCCGTTGCTTTTCGCCTCCCGAGAGAGTGTTTGGCTTTCTTTCTGCAAGGTAGATCACCCCGAACTTTTCCATCAGCTCTTTTGCCCTTTTCTCCGCATCAAGGCGCCCCTTTAGGCGAAGCCCAAACTCCACGTTATCCCGAACGGTCATGTGAGGAAAGAGTGCATAATCCTGATAGACGAACCCGACGCGCCTCTTTTCGGGTGGAAGATGCGTCGCTCGAACCCCATCGATCCAGATCTCGCCGCGGTCGGGCGCGTAAAATCCTGCGATCAGCTCAAGAAGAAGCGTTTTTCCGGCGGCGGTAGGTCCCAAGAGCACGAAGTACTCGTTCTTCTCGATCTTTAGATCGATCTTTTTTAAGGAAAACTCGTGCCCCCAATCTCGACTCAGGCCCTTGATTGATATCAAAAAGTTCACCTCCGTGAAAGCATCCTCAAAACCACGAAGATCGTCATGCAGATCGATATGAGCAGGACCGAGATTGGCGCAGATTCCCTCAACCCAGAAGTGAGGAACCTATCCCAGATCAGCGTCGGCGCAATCAGCGGATAGTAGGCGATCACCACCACCGCCCCAAACTCGCTGATCCCCCTTGCCCAAGACATGATCGCTCCAGCTAGGATGTGCCTGAAAGCGAGAGGAAGGCTCACTTTCAGGAAGGCCGACCAGGGACCCGCACCCAGGCTTCTTGCCACCCATTCGAGCCTCGGATCGACGCTCTGAAAACCTTCTCTGGCAGAGTTCACGAAGAACGGCGCAGAGACAAAGAGCATCGCCACAACGATCCCAGGGAGGGCATCCACAAACCTGACTGGCGAGAACTTCCCGATGAGGCCGTGTGACCCAAATATCATGAGCAGAGCAATGCCAGCAACGGTGTGGGGAACTATTACCGGCAAGTCCACCAGGCTTTCGATCAGCCACTTTCCAGGAAACTTTCGTCTCGCCAATATGTAGGCAAGAGGCGTTCCAGTCAGGACCGCAATCGCGGTTGCAATCATCGAGGCGTAGAGTGTCAAGCCGATGGAGTTCATGACCGAGGGGTCCTTTGCCGCTCTGAGAATGCCTGAAGGGTGGAGGAGCTGGTCAAACATCATATTAAATATTGTAAGAAATATGAACGCCAGTAGGATCGAACCCACCGCTCCTAGCAGGATGTAAAAGCCCTTCTGGAAAGTGTACTTCTGCCTCGTGATCATCCTCTCCCTCAAAGATGTAGTCAAGAACAAATCAGATAGCACCGATTTGTTCTCGATTATGATCCTAGACTATAAACTGCCTTTACAGATATGGCGTCAGAAGATCTGGCACTGCCTCTTGGTTATCGGTCTTGGCAGGAACGATTGGTGGCTGGAAGTTCTCCTCAAAGATACTTATTCCATCTTCTGATAGCATGAGGGCTGCAAACTCTTGAGCAATCTCAGG
The DNA here is from genome assembly GCA_964639155.1 of uncultured Methanotrichaceae archaeon. Taxonomy (GTDB): domain Archaea; phylum Halobacteriota; class Methanosarcinia; order Methanotrichales; family Methanotrichaceae; genus CAYWZG01. Next base: position 2,794 of record CAZXBV010000137.1, on the reverse strand, counting down.
ATTCTCTGCACAAGTTGGAATTGTAAATCCATAGACTATCGGCCTTGCGGCCTTGATCTGTCCGTCGGCAAGCTCGATTCTGACCGAAGAGTAATTTTCGGCGTCGTCAGCAGAGCTCAAGTCTATCTCAATTGGCAGATCCACGTATATGAGGCCGTGTTGCTCTGCCACGCTTCTGTATTCGAACGCGTAATCGATGTCGCCGCTGTCAAGGAGGGCCAGGGCTTCGACGCTCTTTGGCCTTATGGCAAGTTTATCCAAGTTCACATCCATGTTCTCGGTGGCCGGAACTTCAATGGTCCACGTCCCCTCGTCTTCAAAAGCCGTTATTCCAGCGTTTGCCTCAATCAAGTCCTCGAAGATCTCTTCATCGCCATAATAGTTTTCAGCCAGCTGAATCACCATCGGAGACCTATATCCGCAAGGGTCGCTGTTTGGGTTTGAGAAGAAGAACCTAACATCGGGCCTTCTCAATATCTCGTACCAGTTGGCCGAATCGATCTCGTCGGCATACTTGCTGCTTTCCGTATAGGCCAGGACCATCTCGTTACCTGCGTAGGCGATGTACCAGTCTGCGTAATCGGGGTACATCATCCCTGGTATCAAAGAATAGTCGGCCGAGTTCAGGATGTCTGCACACCGATCCAGCTCGGTGATCTTGCGGACTGCATCGTTGCTTCCTGAAGCTTCCCTCTGAACGTCAACTCCTGGATGATTCGACTCGAACATCTCTTCTAGATCCGCCATCGGCGCAGCCAAACTTCCCGCGTGGAAGATCTTGAGCACCTGCGTTTCTTCTGCCCCAACGCCGAGGTTGAAGATCGAGACCAGGGCCAGGAACAGAATTGTGGTTTTCAGAATTTTTCCCGTCATAGTGATCTTGATGTCAGCGTATTAGATTACTATAAAAATGTTATGCCAGCACCTTTAATTCGTGAATGTGGGTGCAGACCGCCTCCGGAAAGTTAAAGTGGACGTTGATTAAGGAGACGCAGAGGAGGAGAAGTTACGACCAAGATCGTCACCGTCTACAACAACAAAGGGGGCGTATCCAAGACCACGACCCTGTTCAACCTCGCAGTCTTCCTGACTCGAAGAGATAAGAAGGTCCTGATTGCAGACTGCGACCCTCAGTGCAACGTGACGGAGCTCTTCTTCGCATCGAGCGAGATAGCAAACGATCCCGAAAAGGAACTTCCCGGAACATCAATCTACGAGGCTGTAAAGCCGAGGCTTTTGGGCGATTCAAAGAAAACCGATCCAGCTTCTGTGGAACTGGTCGAATCTGAGATCTACAAGAACCTCTTCCTGCTCAAAGGCGACCTCGAATTTTCCAGGGCTGAGACCTGCTTTGCCAGGGCCTGGAACGAAGCCATCACCGAAGACGTCCACGAAAAGAGCATCTATACGGTCCTTTACAGGTTGCTTTCCACCCTTGGCGAAGAGGGATCTTTCGACTACGTGCTTTGCGATGTTGCCCCGAGCACCGGGGCTATGACAAGGATGGCGGTATTGGCCTGCGATGGTTTTTTCTTGCCATTCGTTCCTGACAGATTCAGCTACCATTCGGCCCTGGTCTTGGGAAACGCACTCACAGAGTGGATAAAAAGGCACGAAGAGGTCTCCAAAACCTTCGATCCGTTCAGGCTGGAATCTTTCCCAGGAGACCCAAAGCTGCTCGGCGCGATCCTTCAAAAGTTCAAGGTCCACGACGTATCTCACTCAAAACATTACCTAAAATGGCAAGAACGGATCGAATCGGTGATAGAATCCACTCTGTTATCAGATGGCGGGATCAAGGCAGGTCCAAAGCTAGACCGAGACCGACCCTTCATCGCCACCATCGAAGATGTCGGACCCTTGGCACCGATCTCTCTATTCTCTGGTCGCGCCATCTTCGACGTCGATATGGATCTAGTTGTGAAAGTTTCCGATGGCGCTTATGCAGACCTTGTGTGGCACAACTGGGAAGAACGAAGGGAGGAGTACCGAGAAGAGATCAGAAAGATAGCAGGAGCCTTGCCTTGACCAGCAACTTGACCTACGCCTACGCTGCCGTAGTTGACGTTCTTGGATATTGCCAACGCCTCAAAGAAGACCGCGAGAACGGATCTCTCGCCTTCAAAAACGAGCTTCAGCGGGCTTTGCTGGCCCTAGCGGACATCAACGAGGCCGTATACAGCTACCAAGCCATATCTGATACCATCATCCTGACCTGCTCGAACCGAGAGGGGCTCGTGGATTTCCTCCAGGTGCTAAAAGAAATCAAGCTGGCTTTCTTAAGAGAAGGCATGTTCATCCGGGGTGGCATTGCCTACTCCCAACACTTCAAAAGCAATTACGTCACTTACAGTCACGCCGTAGCAAGAGCCCACGAGATCGAAAGCAAAATCGCCCATTATCCAAGGATAGTGATCGATCACAACATAGTCCACATGTTCGAAGCTTCAGGAGATCTTTCTGAACTTGTGAAATCAGACCTTGTATGCGTCCTCAACGGTGCCTATTTCCTCAACATATTGGATCAGAACAACTGGAAAGATGTCTACAACTGGTCCCGGAGCCTTTACGAACACGACAGAAATGTCCTCTTGAGAAACGAAGTGGAATTTGCAAAGCACGTCTGGTTCGAAAACTACGTATTCTCTTCAGCTCACGCAGATCCCACAACTGATCGCTACATCCCCACGATCCAGCCACTGGGCGAGCAAAATTGAGATCCGGTCAGATCCTGAAAAATATCAACTTGAGGAAGGACCGTCCTGCCGATATTGATCAATCTAATCAGCACTTG
>CAZXBV010000136.1:0-4579 GCA_964639155.1 uncultured Methanotrichaceae archaeon | reverse complement strand
AAAAAGACCCACAAGCTGACAAGAAGGCTGGCGGGATCCGATGGACTTGCCATATCTACGAAAAGGCACCGTTCAGTAAAAGATATCTCAGATCAGAGCTTTGCGGAGGAAATATGAGCAAAAAGTCGCTGGAGATCGGCATGAGTGTGGGTCTTGTCCTGCTGATGATCGCACTCATGTTGGTGATTCAAATGGCCGCGCCAGAAGGTCTGAGGTCTGCAGGACTCGTCGTCGTAGTCTTGCTTTTCATAATATCGATGGGCGTAGCAGGGTTCAAGCTGATCGGAGTGGACTAAAAATCAGATGCGACCCAAAAACCGTCGGTTGCTTTCTGGAAATGCTGTTTGCAGGATCGGGATGAATCCCGATATATTGGGAGTTTCACCTCTGTTGTGAACTTGGCGTCAAAGGAGAATACACCTCTCAAACGACTCAAAATTGAGGGGGGCATATGGGAATCTTAGACAAGTTGATGGGAAGGTCGGACGAGCACGAATACGTAGATATAGACCTGGGGCAGTTCGAAGAGGTCTCAGCCGACCTCTCTGAGATCATGGTCAGGATGGCAGATTTGAAGGATCTAGACGTTCTGGCCGGAATAAAGAGGGAGGTCCTGGGAGGAAATGTGGTCCTCGTAGACATATCCTTCATGAGACGGGAAAAAGAGATGCTAGATGAAGCCATATCCGAGCTTAAAGCAACTGCAGAAGATGTCAGAGGAGATATCGCCGGTGTTGGTGAAGACCTGGTCATGATCGTACCAAAAGGTATGAGAATCGACAGGGACAGGATTTTAGGTGCTGAATAATGAAAGTAGTTACCAAATCAAACTGCCCTCTTTGCGGCTCAGCCATGAAGTTTGACTGGGAGACAAAAGAGATACCCCATTTTGGCGAAGCAATGATAATTGCAGGGATCTGTGACGGTTGTAATTTCAGGCTTACAGATACGATTTTGCTGGGCCAGCATGACCCTTCAAGATACACTTTCACTATAGAGTGCCCAGAAGACCTGAACGCACGGGTCATCCGATCCACCAGTGGAACTGTCAGGGTTCCAGAGCTTGGAATCGACGTCGAGCCGGGACCTGCGTCAGAAGCTTACATATCCAACATAGAAGGGGTTCTCCAGAAGATTAGGGGCGTGGTCTCCTTTGCCACCAAATCTGCAAAAGACGCAGGTGCGATGGAGAATGTCCAACAGGGCGAACACGTTCTCGACTGTATCGATCGGGCCATCGAAGGACAGCGACCGCTCACCATCATCTTGGAAGATCCAATGGGTAACAGCGCCATAGTATCGGAAAAAGCGGTCACCAAGAAGTTGACGAAAGAAGAGTGCGAAGAGCTGGAAACTGGGATGGTAATCCTTGAATGCAACGCCTGATTAAGCGGGGTGGACGGTAACTGATAGTCCTCAGCGGCGGCACAGGAACCCCCAAGCTTTTGTTGGGCCTAAAAGAGATTCTTGCCCCTTCTGACCTATGCGTGGTTGCAAACACCGCAGACGACCTTTGGGTTTCAGGCAACCTGGTCTCGCCAGATCTTGATACCGTGGTCTACACCTTGGCAGGGATGATGGACCGATCAAGATGGTGGGGAATCGATGGCGACACTTTTGTTACGTCGAAGTTTCTGGAGCAGTTGGGCCAAAAAGAAGTCATGGCCCTCGGTGAGAAGGATAGAGCGGTTCACATATTTCGATCTGAACGGATCAGGCGAGGTGAAACTCTGACCCGGGCTACCGATGATCTATGTCAAGCGTTGGGGGTGAAACAGAAGGTCGTTCCCATGACTGATGACTCCGTTGCCACCATGATCGATACCCCCAAAGGCGAGATGCATCTTCAAAACTATTGGGTAGAACATGGTGGAAAGCTCGAAGCAAAGGCGGTGAGGTTCCAAGGAATTGAGAATGCAAGGCCCTGTCCCGGTTTTCTCAAAGCTCTTTTATGGAACGAAAACGAGCCGGTTCTCATCGGACCCAGCAATCCAGTTACCAGCATCGGACCCATACTAGAATTGGATGGTGTCAGAGATATCCTAAAAAAGAAGCGAGTCGTTGCCATAAGCCCTCTTGCAGGAGACAAACCATTCAGCGGTCCTGCTGCCGAGTTCATGCGAGCGTGGGGACGCCCAGTCTCAGATCAAGGTGTGGCCGATCTTCTGGGATGTGTTGACCTGATGGTAGTTTCGCCAGATAGCTCTTACGAGGGGCGCTCCGTCAAGATGGACACCTTTATGAAGTCCAAAGAAGATAGCATCAGGCTGGCCGAAGCGATGTTGGAGCTGATGGAAGAGACTATCTGACTGACTCGGTTGATCTGTTTGGGCAGATTAGAGTGATTGGAGCTGATCTTGTTGTTCGTAGGTGTAGATCATGGGACCAGGGCGATCAGATTCGCCACCTCTGAAGGTCAATGTTATGTCATTCCAAGAGAGGAAGCAAGTCATCTCAAGCCCGAAGAGATCACAAATCGAGTCGAAGAATGGCTCGGCTTTTCTGAGGTCAAGCTTCTCGCCCTTACTTACTCCATGGGCGATGCACTCACTAAGATCGTCAGAATAGAGGATGCGCATAACCGGGGCGTTATAAGTCAAGATGGTGCAGGAATCCATGTTGGCGGCGGGACCAAGGTCTTCGACTCGGTGAAGATGGCAAGATGGCCTGCCATCCTTCTGCCTGGAATTCACGACGAAAGCGATATAGACCCCAGGATGAAAGTATTCTCTCACGGTGCCAGCCCTGAAAAGGTGAGTTTGGCCTACAAGGTCTATAAGGGTGGCACGTCCAATTTTGTGATATCCGATGCTAGCTCTAACGTGGTGACTTTGGGCGTTGTGGACGGCAAGATCGCAGGAGCCATAGATGCGCCGATATTTGCGCCAGGACTTCTTCATGGGCCATTGGATGTAAAGGCCATACGGGAAGTGGACGCTGGAAAGATCACGGCCAACCAAGCTTTCACCAACTGTGGAATCTTGCGAAAGCAGGGCATAAACTCGCTTCAGGAATGTTCAACCCAGGAAAAGGCGCTAGCTTTGGAGACCTTGGCGCTATTTGCCGCGATGGAGATGAGCGCGATCTTGGTTCTTGCAAGGGACCTGGGCTCAGCGCGCCCAGATCTGTACCTAGCAGGAGATCCCGCGCTGCTCATAGCGCCGAGGGTTTCGGAGTTGATGGGCCAAGAAGTTCTTGCGCTAAAAAGCTGTGATGCAGCTATTGGTGGCGCATTGATCGCACAGGATGTGTATAACGGGGCCGAAGAAGTGCTGGGGATCGAGGTGGACGAGAAGGTAGCGGAGAGGGTAAAATGCAAGTCACAAAGCACGTTCATGCCATAAAAATTCCCTTCCAAGTGGTAGACCGCTCGGGCACTAGTGTACGATCGGTTTGTTTACGATAAACGCAGCAGAATGCCCGTGACTTTAGTCATGGGATAAATGCGTACCTACAATCGGCATCAGGCTTGGGCAGATATCGTTTAATACAAGGGATAATTTTTTTCTCTCGATTGGAGCGCCCATTTATGAACTTGCTGAAGAACACCTCTGCAGCCCTGACCTTGGCCGTAGCCTTGGGATTTCTTTTCCCAGAACCGGCCGAAAGGTACGAGCCCCTGATCATACCGGCTCTCTTCTTGATGATGGCCTTTTCCATGACCGGAATTGAACTTGTGCTGCCCAAAGCGAGAAGGGCTGTAACAGGTTTTCTCCTAAACTACCTTCTCCTTTCGGGACTTATACTGGTTTTTTCAAATTTCCTGGAAGAAGAGGCCCTCCGTCAGGGCTTTGTGGTGATGGCTGCAGTTCCACCTGCCGTTGCAGTTGTTCCTTTGGCAAAGCTTTTGAATGGTGACGTGAGGTTAGCCCTTTATGCTGAAACCATATCCTACCTTTCATCGCTTTTTTTGATGCCTGCAATCATATTTTTCTTCACCAGAAAATCTGGCGTCAACATCTGGGACACCGTCGAAATCGTCCTCGTCTTGATATTTATCCCCATCCTTGCTTCCAGATACGTCGGCAGGCTCAAAGTAGACCCGACCCTTCCCATAAATTTTGGGCTATTCCTCGTAACCTACATAGTCGTGGGCCTGAACAGCGGTTCGATCAATGGAGAGCTTTCTTTCGTGGCCTTCATAGCGGTTGCCAGGACGTTTCTGATTGGTGGGGGGGTTTACCTGGTGGCAAAGGCGCTGCGCGTCCCTCGCCCAAGAAATATCACCTACACTTTGCTTGGCTCTTTTAAGAATCTCGGTCTGACTGCCACGGTGGCGCTCCTGCTCTTTGGCCCCAGGGCGGGACTGCCTGCTGCCTTTTGCATCCTTGCCGAAACCTCCTTTTACATATTCTTATCCTTGATTGCGAAGCGAAGTGGTGAGGACTTATAGTCAAGAACCAATTGCAACGTGTAATATCTGAAATTGAAGTATATTTTATATGAATGGGGTCGAAAGTGTTGGAATTGTACATGTGCATAATATATTACTGCTAAAATGTGATTGGGGTGTTTGGCAAAGCCTATCGAACATCTGAATTTCGATGGCAGAGCCTAATTATACAAGGATTAATCATTT
>CAZXBV010000135.1:0-4635 GCA_964639155.1 uncultured Methanotrichaceae archaeon | reverse complement strand
GTCTCTTTCGACGAACTTATCACCATCTCTTCGCATCTCGCAGGCGATTTTCCCGTCCACCAGCCTCAAGATTCGATCGGTCTTTTCTGCCATGTCCATGTCGTGAGTGACGAGGATGAAGGTCTGATTCATCTCTCGGTTGAGCTTTCTTAACAGATCGTAGATCATGTCCGAGCTTTTCGTATCGAGGTTGCCGGTGGGCTCGTCCCCTATCACTATCGAAGGATGGTTTGCAAGAGCCCTTGCCACTGCTACCCTCTGGTTCTGACCGCCGCTGAGCTGAGTGGGCCTGTTGTTCAGTCTATCTCCCAATCCGACCTGTTCCAGAAGGCCGACTGCCCGCTCTTTGGCCTTGCTTCGGTTCATTCCGGCGATGAGAAGAGGCATCATCACGTTCTCGACGGCGCTAAACTCTGGGAGGAGGTGATGGTACTGGAAGATGAAACCCAGCTCCTTGTTCCTGAGCCCGGCTCTTTCTTTTGGGCCGATATTGGTGATGTTCTTGCCTTTTAGCCAAATCTCGCCATTGGAAGGAGTGTCGAGAAGCCCTATCATGTTGAGCAGGGTGGACTTTCCACTGCCGCTTGGCCCAACTATCGAGAGGACTTCCCCTTCCTCGATTGTGAGGTCTACATCGTCTAAGGCTACGAGTTCGACCCCATCTCCGTAGACCTTTCTCAGCTTTTTAATCTCGATGATGTTTCTCACTTGCAGATCACCTCCGCAGGAATTGATAATAGGATATCACGTCGGTCGACCTCATCAGAGGGCGTATATCGACGAATGTTTTCCTTATTTTTCCCAAAGCCGTATGCGTTAATTATCATGTAAGACCACGAATAAGTTTCTCAAGCGTTTATTCGGTGGCTATCGCCTCCACCGGATCGAGATTAGACGCCTTGTAAGCTGGATAGATCCCAGCCAGGAAGTTTACCGCGAGGGCGAAGATGGAGACGTATATGAAAGTTTCAAGGTTCAAGACCACTGACATGCTGGAAGTGCCGTAAATCTCTTCTGGGACCTGGATCGACCCTATGAGCTTTGAAGCAATGAACGCGAGGCCTCCGCCGAGGAGGGCAGAAGGCGGTCCAAGTATTGCGCTCTCGAATATAAATATCTTCATGATCGAGCCCCTGCTTGAGCCCATCGCCATCATTATCCCAATTTCTTTTGTCCTGCGGCTTATGATCATTATCATAGTGTTGGCGATCCCAAACCCAGATATGATGAATATCAAAAGATAGAATATCCAAGAGTAAACCGCTTGGGTGTCTAGCTGCTCTAAGATGTCGCGGTTCAGGTCTTGCCAGCTCTCTGCCTTGTAACTGGTCCTCATGTTGAGGTCAGCGGCGATTTCGGGGGCCGCATAAATATCAGAGAGCCGAACCCCAACTTCGGATACGACATCACCTTCACCCAAAAGGTCCTGGGCGGTCTCAAGAGGAAGATAGACCAAACTCTGGTCCAGGCCAGTCCCTGTGTTGATTATACCTATCGCTTTTACCTGTATCGAGACGCTCTGACGGACAAGCCGAAAGTCGTCGCCACGCTTTATCTCCAAATCTTCTGCAAGATCAGATCCAACCACTGCAGCATATTTCTTGAACCGGAGATCGTAATAGTCGCCCCAGATAACGTCATCTTGGACATTCAAGAGCTTGTCTTCTTGGACGGGGTCGGCCCCGATGAATAGGACGCCTTCGACGTTGTCTTTGTATTTGGCAGCGGCTGTCCTCACAAGCCTGGGCGAGGCCGCCTCGACCTCGGGATACTGGAAGATTATATTCGAAAGGGTCCTGTATAAGCGAATGTAATCCTCGTCCTCTTTCGGATCGATTGTGAGATGGGGATTGTTCTCGACGGTGTTATCGATGAGGTCTTCCCTGAACCCGTTGGTAAGGCCGATCAAGACCACGATTACGGCCACCGCCAAAGCCACAGAAAGCACCGTGAAAAGGACCATTCTCGGATTTCCGAATATGTGTCTTCTGGCTACGGTCCATTCGAACATCTCTAACCCCTCAGAGCGACTACTGGATCCAGTTGCGACGCCTTATGTGCAGGATATACCCCTACAATCATGCTCAAAGCCAAGGCCAAAAGCGAGAACAATACGAGGTCAAAGGGATCAACCAGGAACTTGAGTATGAAGGGCTGAGGCGCCGTTGCAACGTCGATGGCAATCTCGAGACTGTGAAGGTAAGCCGAGACCGAATAGCCAAGGACACTTCCGAAGATGCCGCCGAAGAGGCCAAGGATGCCACTTTCTATGAGAAATATCGTTCTGATGTGGGCCGGACTTGTCCCCATGGCCATCAACATCCCTATCTCTTTGGTCTTTTCCAGGACCATCATGTTCATGACGTTGGCAATCCCAAAGGCGGCGATGATTATAATCAGGATCATGATCAGGTTATTGGATAGAGTCTCGATTTCCACAGTCTCCTCAAACTCAGGAAAGAGGGATCGCCAGCTTTCGGCCTCATATCCCAAAGCCGATATCTGAGCTGCCACCTCATCGGATTCATAAGGGTCTTCTAAATGTATGTTGACGTAGGTTATCACGTCGCCTTCGCCGAGGAACTCCCTTGCCGTATCCAAAGAGACGAAGGCAGATTCGTCCCACTCTTCTATTCCCGTGTTGAATATCCCCGCCACCACAAGGTTTAGGGTCTTAGCATCGGGAAAACTCATCTCCACGTCTTCGCCCAGTTTCACGTCAAGATCATGGGCCACCCGAGATCCAAGGACGATCCTCCTGCCGTCTTGAATGCCATTCAGGTTTCCTGCCACCATGTACTTTTCGCCAATCCTTGTGACCTTGTCCAGCTCTGAAGGGATGACCCCTTCCAGGGATATGTCCTCTACATTATCTTCATAAGATAGAATGGCGGTGGTGCTTAAGGAGGGCGAGACCGCGATCACGCCTGAAATGGCCCATATGTTCTCCATAAGCGTTTTGTAAAGGTAGATGTAATCTTCGCCCTCTTTTGGCGTCACCAGGACGTGGGGGGCAAGCTCGAAGAACATGCCAAAGAACGTTTCTATATTGCCGTTTGTTACCGATCTAGTGAGGATGGTTATGGCAACCGCAAGCCCCACAGCACCCACGGCAAGAAGGGTCTGCCTCCTCCTGGTCTTGATATGTTTCATCGCCACAGAAAGTTCGAACAAAGGGCACTCCTCCTAAAGGTTATGAAAAGCTCTCATTGGTTCACCGGGCACCATTTACAGGGGTTTTGACTTGGGCCAAGCTCTTGCCAGTGTGGGTGGCAACCAAAAGTCCAAAGCCATGAGCTTTGCAAATTTAATCTAACTTCAGGCTTTGATCCGATTTCTGGCAAACTGGCTTTCTCCATTACGGTTTAACCACTCCTGTTCCTGACGACGAAGTACACGACAATGACAACGGCAATCAGTATTACGGCCCCGATGACTGTGGTAGACTGTGAACTTTCGTCCCCCCCCTCTCCTTCTGGCGTTTCCACAACAGCGACTTGGGGCCTTGGCTCGGCTTCGATGATGCTTTCGGCAAGATCAATTACGTCGCCGTCATTTCCGAGGAGATATATCTTGAGCTGGTATATTCCAGGGTCCAGCGTCTCTTCCCAGGATATTTCGACGGTCTCGTCATCATTGGTGAGAAGTACAGGCGTCTTCTCTTCGACTGAAGTTATGAACTCTCCGTCCTGGTAAAGCTCAAACCTGAGAGACCCTCTAAAGGGAACTCTCGACTCGCCCATCACCGTTGCGCTCGCGCCCGTTTCATCTTCGTAGGTGTCGGTGATTTCAGCATTGTCCTTGGCAATGAACGAGTTCATGAAAGCCCTCGTTTGGCCACCTCTCTTTTCGACGATCTTGATCCTGCCAGTGTACTCCTGATGGTTTTCGAGGAGCGGTTTCCACACCCGATTGACCTCGGCAGGAGTCCTTACGCTTCCGGATATGGGGACTGAATCGTCCTTTGAGACGTAAAGGGCTTTTCTGTCCTGTATCAGCATATAATATATGTCAACAACGGCAAGATCGCTCGAATATATCAAAATGTTCATGCCTTTCTGGTCTGCGTGAAAATCCCTCACGTCGAACCTGATGTCGGACCGTCCGCCGTAGTAAAAGTCAAAGCACCTTTGCGAGATGGTCTCCTCGCCATTCTCAAGCCGAGCGCAGACCGCATAAGGCCCTTCTTCGGTTTTGGGTACATTCCACATGGCGATCCAGGTACCAGGGCCATCTAGGGTGAAGGTCTCGCTCTGGATTCGACGCCCCTCGAACGATAAATCGATCCCAAGAAGGCAGCCTTTTGCATCGCCTTCGATTGTTACGTCGCAGGACTGAAGGTCAGAGTAGATGTCCACAATTTCCTGAGCGTGGGCCGGTGCGAAGATGGTGATCAACGCGATGACAAATAGATATGGAAGTGATGGTTTCATGATTGATCTCCTTCAGGGCGAACGCAGCAGGATCCCCCTTACTTTAGTGGGGGGTGAAATGCGTTCAAATTTATGTGAACTAACGTAGAGTTCACCTCCATTTTTTGGAGTTATGCGTACCAAAGATTGTGGAGTCAATCTTGGGATCCGACGTCCTCTCGATCTGATACTGAAAGGTTTGTATGGTGCAAGCACTGTCCCT
>CAZXBV010000134.1:0-4671 GCA_964639155.1 uncultured Methanotrichaceae archaeon | reverse complement strand
TTAAATATGGTGCTTGCGCCACTATCAATCGTTTTGAACCGCGTATTCAACGTCAGCGAGCTGAACGCTCGGATAAAGGACCGACTGGCCACAGATCTTAGGCTCAGCGACCTTTGCGCTAGAGGCGAGCTATCAAACGTAGTGAACCATCGGTCCGGCCACAGGTACTTCACCCTCAGAGACAGCGACTCACAGATATCTTGTGTCCTCTTCAAAAATCACGGCAGACGTCTCGATTTCGAGCTGGAAAATGGGCAAAACGTTCTCATTTTCGGTGACGTGAGCTTTTACCACATAAGGGGCCGAGTCCAGATAATCGTCAGGGCAATCCAGAAAGACTTGGGCCTTGGAGCAAGGCATCAGGAGTTTGAAGCACTCAAGAGGAAGCTTGGAGAAGAAGGGCTCTTTGACGAGGCCAGGAAGAGTCCACTTCCGCTTTATCCAGAGAAAATCGGTGTAGTGACCTCTCCGGATGGCGCAGCCCTCAAAGATGTCCTTAAAGTTCTGGGATCTTATCCTGCCAGGATATTGCTTTCGCCTGCGCAAGTCCAAGGTGAGTCGGCTCCCAAGTCCATATCCTTTGCCCTCACGCTTCTTCGAGGAAAAGCTGACGTTGCAATAGTCTGCAGGGGCGGAGGATCTGTGGAGGACCTTTGGCCTTTCAACTCCGAGATCGTGGCAAGGGCAATATCCAGGTTAGATTGTCCTGTGGTCTCGGCAGTAGGTCACGAGACCGACGTTACCATAGCCGATTTTGTGGCCGACCTCAGAGCTCCAACCCCTTCTGCCGCGGCCGAAATGGTCAAACCCGACGTTGTCGGGCTAAAAGAGGACTTGAAGGTGACAGAGCGGAGGATGGCAAGGTCTCTTGCTATCATTCTTGAGAGGAGAAAGAACAGACTGGCTCGACTTGAGTCTGGCGTTTCTTATAATGCGATGTCAAGGCGGCTGGAAGAGATGCACAGGCCTCTTAACGTTTTGTCTGGACGACTATTTCAGGCGGAAGCTGAACGGGTCGAACTTATGACAAATAGTCTTGACGTGGCTGCAGGAAAGCTAAACGAGCTGAGTCCTCTGGCCACGCTAACTCGCGGATATGCCATAGCCATCGACACCGCAGATAATAAGCCGATTCGAAGCGTCTTAGATGTCTCTTTAGAAGAAGAGATCGATGTCTTCTTGACGGATGGGCGTTTGAGGTGCAGCGTGATCGACAAAAATCAACAAACGCGATTTTGAGGCACGATTATGAATGAAGGCGATCAAGGGACTGGGCAAAAGACTGGGGCGCAGAGCCTGGAATCTTCTCTAAAAGAGCTGGAAGATATTGTCTTGGCTCTGGAAGACGGAGACCTCTCGTTGGAAGAGAGCTTGAAGGTGTTCGAGCGGGGAGTCTGTCTGGTGGGACGTTGTAACTCCCTTTTAGAGGGGGCAGAACAGAGAATAGAGGTTCTGACGGGCGATCGTCCAGAGGAACTTCATTGAGTGTGGAGTTTGGGGTATGGAAAAAGAAATGAGATGGTTAATGGGAGTGATGGGGTGGTTGGCTTGACAGAGATAAAGCTCAATAGGTTCACAGAAAAAACCTGCTCTAAGCTCCAAAGGAACGAAAAAGTGACGCTGGTAGCTTTCGGGGATTCAATAACCTTTGGGTTTGCCGTGTCGAAGGGGTTTACTCATTTCTGGATGGAGATGCTAAAGGAAAAGTATCCGTTGGCCAAAATCCGGATGATAAACGAAGGCATCTGCGGTGACACCAGCTTGAACGGAGTCTCAAGGTTGGAGTGGTCAGTAATCTCAAACGAGCCCGATCTGGTCACCATAAACTTCGGGATCAACGACATGTACATGGGACTTGGACTGAGCCAGTTCAAAGGCAACCTGATTGAGATGGTGGACAGGATTCTCGATGAAGTCGAAAGTGAAGTCCTCCTTTTGTCTTCTGAACCCCTGTTGACACCGAGTTTCGATGAACGGATTTTGGACTATTATACCGTTCTGGAACAGGTGGCCGAGGAGATGGATGTTGGGTTCGTAGACGTCTACGGGTCCTGGATGAGGGCAGTGGAAAAGGGCGAGGGCGTCACCTTGGAGTCGTTGATCTTGCCAGGACTGGACCATCCTAACGAAGCTGGGTACAGGATCATGGCCAAAGAGTTGATGCGTTTCTTCTAGCGAGGGTCCTTCTTGATCCCTTCCACGTAATCGTTCCATCTCTTGACGTCGTCGACCTTTCTCTTTATCTCCTGCTTTTTCAGGTCTGTGTGCTCTTTTTCTGCCAAGAGATCTTTTAGATCGAGCAGGGTCCTGATCACGCCGGCGGTCTCGTCATAGAGTTGTTTTGCCTCTTCGTGGGTCAGTTTCTTTTCTCTTAAGACGTGCTCTTCTTCTATCTCTTTTGTCTTGAGGACTCGGACCAGTTCCTTGATCTTTGTCTTTTCGGTATTGGAAATATCCTTTTCGTGGATTAATTTCCAGAGCAGGTGGCGCAGGTATACGACGCCTTTGTCGAGTTGGATCTCTGGGGGCAGATCCATCTTTGTCAAATGGTCCTTTTCCATCTCTTCTCTTAAGACTTCGGGATCGAACTCCAGCTCTTCAGGAGGCTGGACTCCTACCCAGACTGATAAGTGGTGGAGGTTTGCAAGAAGCTTCGTGCGTTCGCTCTTGGTCAAGTAGTCGCTCAGGTTCTCTCCGGCCAAATCCGAGCTTTTGCTCTTTTGTACCATGGTGCCCGAATTTATGGTTCTGCCCTTATATCTAAAGATCGTTGAAGTCCTATTTCAGTTAAAAAAAGTTTCTGGCCAGCCCTAGATGACGCTAGTGCTGACGGAAACACTACTTTCGCTGCTGGATATCATCGTGGTACCGGTTCCCCTGCTTGATATCGATATGCCTGTGCTGCCAGGGCTATTGCTATAACTCCAACGCATGCCGGAATATCCCCAAGGGTAGTAAGGTCTTTGTCCCCAGCTTTGATATACATTGAACCAGATGCTGTTGCTGTTATACCAGCCAGTTGGCGCATGAACGCTGTACATCACGTCATGTCTTCCGGGCGAGTCGGCGTAGAACCACATTAGGTACTTTCTGCCTCGTTGTACGTAACCTGGATAGTACCTTTCGACGTAACCTGAAGAATATCTCTCATAAATCACCAGTTGTCCGCTGACTGCGGGAATGATCTCTTCTCTTGCCCAGCTGTAGAGGGGTATATTGATGCCGGATCTGCAGTTCCCATAGGCGTCAACTATCCAGAGTCTGTTGGGGCTTACATACTGGCCGTAGTGGCCAACCCCCCCAACTTGGCCTTGGCTTTCTAATAGCATCCCCTTTTGACCGTCCACTTGAGTTCTCATGCTTGACTGCGCCAGGATCATGTCTGCATCAGGTTCATAGGCAGATGATGCTGCAGTGGTCGATAGAGGGACATCAGATGTGTACCCCATGTCCATCAGCGATTCGGCTTCGCTAGGTCTGTTGGTGGTGTAAAAGGCGGCATCTTCTCCAATGGGCATGATCGGTTCTGGATCTAGTGTTTGGTATGGGTCATAAAGATCTTGGCCAAAGGGATCTTCGTACGTCTCCGGACCGAAGTCATCCCCATACAGATCTTGGCCGAAGGAACCGTAAAAGGGATCTTGGTAACCCAGTCCAACGACAGGAGGTATGCAAAGCAGTCCGAATGCCAGGAGGATTATCACAAACTTGTTTGCGTTCATAAGGATCATCTCTGAAGAGAAGAGTCAATTCGGATGGATATAAACCTTTTTTATATGTATGATTCAGCTTTGCCCTTCGGCTTCATATGAATTTGACGTAGAATTTGTGTAGGCCCGCAAAACTGAAAGCCGTCTTCAAAGCTTATTTCCATCCACCGGTAGAGATGAAAAAGAAGAACGGCGCGTTGCTACGTTTCCTGTATCGGGCAGCGCCCTCCTTTCGGGATCATCCTTGGAACTTGCGTCTGATACGCCCTGTATGCATCACCGAACTGGGCGATCAGCCGTTTTTCCCAATGGAGCGAGCCCAGGTACAAATAGATCGTGACGAAGATGTAGAGCACGAGAAGATTTGTGGTCATGAAGGGCGTAAGCCAGATGATGAGAAAGCCTGAGAGGAGGAAGGGGTCTCTTATCCAGCAATAGACGCCCCTTGCGGCTAACGGTTCGGCTTTTTGTCCTTTGGGTCCTGCAAGCTGGAGCGGCACTTCAAACCTGTGAGGCGCATCCACAAAGGCTCTCAAGGACCAGAGTCCTGCAAGAATCTGGCCCGATACCATCACCCAGCGCCAAGGCGAAGGCGCAACGTAAAGGACCCTGCCTGGATGAAGGTAGATCAAGTAAACGAGCGGCAGAATCGTCATGAAGGCGATGGCAGAAAAGGCGATCGAATACCAGGGATGAATCTTCTCGCCAAGGATTCGATGGACCCGCCGCTTGAAGGGCAGGCTTGCCATGAGGCTGTGCAGGACTGCAAATCCTGCGAGGTATAGGATCAGTATCAAAGTTGTGGTGAATTCGGATGACATCTCGGTTTTATTTGGACGGGATGATATTTGGGGTTGGTGCTAAAGTTAGCGCTGGCTGGTCGATGCTGGCAACAAGAAGAAGTCATTCCTCACCGTGATCCAGCAGCTCGTCAACGTCGAGGCGGGTTTTGAGTATGATG
>CAZXBV010000133.1:2920-4685 GCA_964639155.1 uncultured Methanotrichaceae archaeon | reverse complement strand
TTCTGTGGGATGTTCAGAACAGAAGCAATGTTTCCGCCAGTCATGGGCACGGTCTGTGGGTACTGGCCCCAAACAGAAGCGTGGACCATGGGTGCGTCGTACAGGGTAGTGTTGAACTGCTCGACGAGCGCCTCGGTAGTAGCTGCAGCTGCTGCAGTCATTCCGACAACGAACTCGGAAGCGACTTCTGCCCTGGCGGTGGGGATCTGGACCAAGAGCTGCTTTCCGCCGCCCAGTATCTCAACGTTGGTGTCGTCGCCGTCATCTACCTGCAAAAGTTCTTTGATTTTTCCGGCAATGACGTCTGCGTTGGCAACAACGTCATACTGGAGTTCACGTCCTTTGAGCTGTCTTCCCTGTCCACCGACCTTTCCGGATTTCAGGGCGCCTTCAATCCCTGCAAGGTTAACCGCAACGGTCCGCTTGGTCAGGTTGATCAGTTTCTTCATCGCTACGTTCTTGAGTGGGCTGACGGCGCTCAGGTCAACGTCACTCTTTAAAAGAACGCCACGGTCACTATAGAGGTCTATTTTGTCAGACACGTTCTTTATCCTCCTTTACCTTTTAGCAGAGAAACTACATAGAATCGGACTGCTGGAGCGAACGGTATGATTATGTTTCAAACTGATTGGACATACCCAGCAATATCTTCCGTTCCTTTATGGCCTCCCGCCATGTTCTCAACGGAGATCTGTATACTTAAAGTTTTTGCGCGGTATATTATATAACGTACATATTATATCTGTTTGGGCGAATCCACACACACCACCCGTTATAGATCATGAAGGACCACTCTAACCCACATTAAGTAAATTAAGTGTTTATATAATATCTATCCACCAGTGCAACTCATTAAATAACCCACAATATCCAATACATAATTACGAAAAAATGGCTAAACTATTTTGCAAAATGATAACACAATCTTCATTAGATGAATACTGAATGTCCATAGTTGTGTTACTACAGACGAACAGTCATCGATTGTCTGCACATATTCGGTACTTCCTATAGACATACCTCATTTTGGGTTCGCGAGCATTACCGCGGATTTGGAGTCGCTCACTCCTCAAATCACATGAAGATAAGCAGCAAGCTCGCTTTCAGTCCCAAAAACGATACGCTCCAACCCAATACGTTGTAATCTTATCCCGGTTGCGATAGATATTTATATTATCTCCTGAAGTGGCGAAGGTCGGATGCATCTCATCATCGCGGAAAAGCATAACGTTGCCAAGCGAATAGCCCAAATTCTCGCCACCCCAAAGCCCCGCGTGAATAGGGCCCACGGGATCGAGACATTCTGTTTTGACGACAAAGTCGTCTTGGGGCTAAGCGGTCACGTGGTGGGAGTGGATTATCCTCCCGGGTATAATAACTGGCAAAAGGTGGACTTCAGGGATCTGATCCATGCTGAGGTGGTGACAAAGCCCACCCAGGAAAAGATAGTTGCCGCCCTCCAGGAACTGGCTAAAGCTGCCGATCACGTCACAATAGCCACCGACTATGACCGGGAAGGTGAACTCATTGGCGTTGAGGCGCTGAACATAGTCAGGGAAGTCAACCCTCAAATTGGAGCCGATCGCGTCCGATTCAGCGCCATCACAAAAGAAGAGATTCAAGAAGTCTTCCAATCGCCCGGGAACGTGGACTTCGATCTGGCCTCGTCTGGCGAAGCAAGACAAGTGATCGATCTCATATGGGGCGCGGCCTTGACCCGTTTTATATCTATCACGGCAGGGAGGTTGGGCAAGAACTTCCTTTC
>CAZXBV010000133.1:0-2820 GCA_964639155.1 uncultured Methanotrichaceae archaeon | reverse complement strand
TGGATCTCAAGGCGCTGGTATCTGCTCTGAAAAAGGGGCCCTTTAAGAAAGATGCCGAAACGGTCTTGAAAGGGCCAATGACCCCCACCAGAGGCAAGAGGGAATCTACAGACCATCCACCCATCTATCCTACCTCTTTTGTCTCCAAGACCGAGCTGAAAGAGGACCAATGGAAGATCTACGAGCTCGTTGTGAGACGATTTTTGGCCACCCTTTCTCCAGTCTCCAAGTGGGAAGTGATGAGAGTCGCGTTTGACATAAGTGGCGAGTCTTTCAGGGTCAACGGTGCAAGGCAGATCGAGCCTGGTTGGAGAGCTTGTTATCCTTACAGCAAGGCCAAAGAGCAGATATTGCCAGAACTTCAGGAAGGCGAGAGTCTAAAGGTGATCGATACAGATCTGGTCGAAAAAGAGACCCAGCCTCCTGCTCGTTACGGCCAAGGCAGGCTTGTGAAGTTGATGGATGATCTTGGGTTGGGTACCAAGTCGACGAGGCACGAGATAATAAGCAAGCTGTATGGGAGAGCTTACGTTCATGGAAATCCCATGACACCCACCAACACCGCCTATGCTGTCATCGATACCCTAGAAAAATATTCGCCCACCATAACCAACCCTGAGATGACCCAGATCCTTGAAGAGGATATGACCAAGATATCTGAGGGCCAGATCAAAGAAGGCGAAGTTGTCGATGAATCCAGGACCATGCTGGACTCGGTTTTCGACGACATGTTGGAAAACCGGGAGGACATAGAGACCTCGCTCAGAGAGGGTCTTCGGACCGACAAGATTGTGGGGCCGTGTCCTCAGTGCAAGTCCGAGCTGATAATTCGGCGTGGTAGGCGCGGCAGCCGTTTCATCGGATGCACGGGCTATCCAGATTGCACCTACACGCTTCCACTTCCTCGATTTGGGATGGTCGTGGTTACCGACAAGGTTTGTGAAATGCACGGGATGAATCTCATAAAGATCATCAACAAGGGCAAACGGCCCTGGAATCTTGGATGTCCCAAATGCAACTTCGACGAGTGGCGGGCGAAGAAAGACAAAGAAGAAAAGGAGAAGGCCGAAATCAAGGCGTTGACCAACATATCTGGAATTGGGCCCAAGACTTTGGAGAAATTTGGCAATGTCGGCATAGAGCGGGTCCAGGATCTCATCGGCTTTGAAACAGAAGAATTGGTCGAGAAGACCGGCATAAGTCTAAAGAAGATATCTGCCTGGCAGAAGGCTGCTAAAGTGGCCGCAAAAGATCTATCGTCGAGAACCGATTAAATGAGTATAATCGGTTCTCGCCTGAATAGCGCTTAACGATACGAATAGGACAAAATGTCGAACTCATGAGAGCTCGACATTTGTCTGAAAGGTATCGTTAAACACTATAACATTCAAGAATCAATCGGATAGCACCGATTTGTTTTTGCCAGTAATAAGTGCTAAGTGCTAACGATTGACGATAAGGTCCGATCAAATCTCAGACTCATAAGAGTTTGGACAAGATGAGTTGTTGAGATCGTCGTTTGAGTTGTTAAGAACATTTTCTTGATACAAAGTGGGCCTGGCCGGATTTGAACCGGCGGCCGCTCGGTTATGAGCCGAGCGCTCTAACCTGACTAAGCTACAGGCCCAAGAAAGAGAATGGATAAGATAAAGCGCCGCCAACAGGGCTCGAACCTGTGACAATCTGGTTAACAGCCAGACACTCTACCAACTGAGTTATGGCGGCTCAGGCCCTCCCTATTCACACAATCGATTTAAGCTTTTTGATCGAAGGGGTAGCATGCGCATCCTGAAGAAGTCCCTGCGCGGTGACGAGGGCGAGATATCTTTGGTGCCAGAGTCGATCGACGATCTGTGGCATTTAAAGCACCTGATACGCCCAGGAAACCTGGTTTTTGCTTTAACTCACAGAAAAGTGACAGGTGCCACCGATAAGCTTCGGCCCGAAAAGCTGGAACGCCGCCCAGTCCGTCTGGGTGTGAGGGCAGAAGCGGTCGAGTTTCACATCTATTCGAACTGGCTCAGGGTTCATGGTGTCATCGTGTCAGGTCCCGATGTTGGGTCTTACCACACTATCAATCTTGAGGCTGGCTCGAACCTATCGATCGTCAAATATCATTGGCGCCCCTCTGAGCTAATGCGGATAAAAGAAGCCGTAGCAGAATCGCGACGGCCAAAAGTGGTGATAGCTCTGATCGAAGAGGGCGAGGCGACCATAGGAGTCCTTCGCCAGTTTGGTGTGGAGACCGCTTCAGAGATCAGGATGGGAAGCGGCAAGGGCATGGATGGAAAGGGTGGCGATCGAAGGTCTGAGTTTCTGGAGGAGTGCGCCAGCGAGCTGGATCGGGTCGCAGGAAGCGAGGCTCAGGTCCTCCTTGCAGGCCCCGGGTTTACGAAAGAGGATCTCAAAAAGAGGATAGATTCGCTCTATCCGGAGCTTGGAAAGAGGATCGTCCTTTATGACGCGTCTTCCATAGGAATGCCAGGGTTTCAGGAAGTTTTGAGGCGGGGTGCAGTGGAAAAGGTCCTTGAGGACAGCAGACTAGCTCAGGAAGCATCCTTAATCGAGGCGCTCTTCAGAGAGATCGCGACCGATGGCAAGGCGGCCTACGGCTCCAAAGAGGTGAGGAGGGCGGTCGATTATGGGTCGGTTGAGACTCTGATGGTATCGGACAAGCTGGTAAGAAGGTCAGATATGGACGATCTGATGAGGGATGTGACGAATTCAAGGGGCAGAGTTGTGATATTCAGCTCCGAGTTTGAGCCGGGAAATAGGCTTGAGTCTCTTGGAGGTGTTGCGGCGCTCCTTCGGTTCAAGATG
>CAZXBV010000132.1:1921-4695 GCA_964639155.1 uncultured Methanotrichaceae archaeon | reverse complement strand
GCAAGCTCTTCAGTCGTCTCCACTGCATCCACTCCAATATATTCTTGCCATTCCTCGCCTGAAGTATACCAGATCTGGCATATCAAGCCCACATCCCCAGGCTCGATATCGTCCTCTACTTCTACCGAGAACTCAGTCTTCTTGGACTTTCCTGGAGCGATTTCTCCAATCACGGAAGCCTCCAAAGCGTCATCGCTCAGCTTAAACCATGGCTGAGGTTCAAGCTTCGCCCTCAAACTCACGGCGGGCTCGTCTCCTCTGTTTTCCAGTGTCACTTCGATCCGAGAACTGTGACCTGGTGAGAGGTTGCCCCTAATTTCCTTCACCACAATCCTGGGTCCTGCGATAACAGTCACTTCCAGGGAGATGATCTCTTGGGCTGAATCTCTCTGGAACTGGATTTCAGGATAGAGGGGATTTCCCCCCACCAGAACGTTATTTTGAACTTGATAACTTAGTTCCAGAACCATTGGGTAGATCCCTGCATTGGCATCCCCATCGACTCGCACCTGGAATTCAAGCGGCCTTTTCGACACATCGCCACTCTGAAGAGATCCGGCCAGTTGAGGTCCTGACAAGACCTCCACGTTATCGTCCTTGCTCGCAAGTCTGGCCTCGATGCCCGCGGCTTTGGAAGCTTCAAGTTCCATCTCACCTTCGAGCGCCGCCAACATATTCTCCACCTCACTTTGGGGCGATCTCTTGGGTTTCATGACGACATCGCCCAGGTTTTCAAGCTCTATCAAGACAGATCCCACACATCCCACTTTCATTTTGGAATCGACCGAAACTATCGCAAGCTTTGGACCGCCCTCCGCTTTGCAGTAGTCATCTCCAGCAGCTGTGAAGACCAAAAAAACCAACACGATCGAGATAATCCAAAAAAGGTGTATCAAACCCCTCTTAAGGTGGAACATTCTCATTTTTCATCCTCAGATTGTCATTGCATGGCAACATATTTATATCGTCGAACACGATTCTGGCAAGAACCAATCGATGCTATCTGGTTGGTTCTTGGCTATATATCACATATCTCATTGGATCTCACTTCCATGTGCATGAAAGGTATGAGCACTGTGGCTCTTTTGGCTATCTTCTTATTCCTCTTCATAGCTTTCGCACGAGGACTTGGCCCATTGACCTGATCAACCTCCTGGATCGGGGCACGATCAGAGTGGGGACGTTATCCACCTGGTTTTTCATCTGAACTGTGAAAACATGTCCCTTGCCGACGATCCAATAGATTTGGCTCATATCAACCCCTTATCCTGGTTATTTGCCTTTTGTCCTTGCATCAAGATGTAAAACATTTAATTTAAATTAATTATTGTGGACACGCCGTCCGTTAAATTTTAATAGGCATGCGCTCATTTTCGATCAGTAAAAAATTGTCGGTCGTAGAGGCATGAATCTCATAAAACCTACATTGCTTGTGTTGGTAGCAATCGCGCTGAGTTTTGCGCCTGCTTCGGGCCAAGCTTCGATGGACCTATCCCAACCTGGAACTTCGAAGATGCCCTTCAACGTGAATCAGCCCGTGATCTACAGCATTGATCTAATGAATAGCGGGAGCTTTATGCGCTATAACGTGGTCCTGGACGTGGGTCCTGACTACAGAGATTACACAATCACGAAGAGATACGCCAAAACTGTCGATCTGGACTCAGGAACCTCCAAAGCAATAGAATTCGAGGTCAATTTCAGGTCGCCAGAGCTCTGCCAAGGCAAGTTTTGTGAGTGGGCCTCAGATCCCGACGACACCACAGCTTGGGAAAGATGTTGGTATCGGACATCGATCACCTCCAAGATGGGTGGGAAAATGGCACCTCTTGAGAGTTACGATGGCAACCCGACCCTCATGAAGATGATCACGATCTACAAAGATGCAGAAGTCTCGCCGCGGATGGGCACCAACGAGACCCTCTACGACTATCAGCTTGAGGTGTTCTCCAGCGCAGATGACAACGTCACATTGCAGGTGGCGCCCGAAACTACAGGTCCATGGAACGACGTCAAAGTGATGAGTTACGCAACTCCCGGAACTTGGCAAACTCTAAAGTGGGAGAATGTATCACTCGACTTTGACTTCGTAAAGGCCCATTACAGGTTCGTCGGACGAAAGCAGTCTGAAACTTTCGAGGGTCCCTTCTGGCCCGTAGAATACGAGTACGGAAACGAGAGCGCCTCTCCCGACAATGGTTTTTCAGATACGCCTTTCTCCTATGGACTCGACTTCAAAGCCAACAAAGCTCTCGACGTTGTGCTGAACGTTTGGGACATCGACCAGAACCTGTTCAGGCCGATGGGACGGGCAAGCTACACGAGCGCTCCGGAATGGGTCCGTTTGGAGTGGCATGACATAAGACCCAGCGAGCAGATAGGGTCAGAAGGATCATCATCTTACTACTTTAGCTTCTATTACCCAGGGTCGGAAAGCCCCCTGGGCACGAGCCGGGACGATGGCGGAAAAGTCTATCTCGGCCCGGATATAATTCTGATAAAGTTCAGCAACACGACTGTAACGCCAAATGAGGGTAGCACCATCGCTCAGTACACTTACGGCGTCCAGGTCGATACCGGTCTTCCATGTTGCGACATTGAACTTCAGACCTGTGAGCCAGGATGCTCTATCTGGAAATCGCAGGGCATCGCCACCTACAACGGAGATCGAGCGGTCTCCTGGGACAACATAACATTCGAATGTGATTCAGAAGGCACGGTGAAGTACAGGTTCCTTAAGGTAGCATCTACGCCTGCAGTATACGAAGGACCCA
>CAZXBV010000132.1:0-1821 GCA_964639155.1 uncultured Methanotrichaceae archaeon | reverse complement strand
TAGGAGATGTTGCTCCTGCAAGAGGCGTCCTGCAAGCCTTTTACGACGAAAACAACCTTTATACCTACAATTACACAGTCAGGTTTGAGAACGTGGAGGAAGATGAGCTCTGGGTCGAGCTTCTCGTAAAAGCGCCCAAGTCCACCTGGAAGACAGTGGGTGAGCGAAAACAGTATGATATGTCTAATGGTGCCCTTTCTTGGACCTCCAAGCCATTCTCGGACGTTGAGTTCTTGGGAAATGCCGAGTACAAGTTCCTCGTAAACGGCGTCGATAGCACGGTATTCAAAGGGCCAAAGATCGTGGCAATGTACAAGGGTCTGGACTTTGAAACCATTACCGGAAGCCCAGGCAAGTACAACTACATAGCTCAGGTGAACGCTTCAGAGAACCTTACTGTAGACCTGATCCATTCAAGCGATCAAGTGAACTGGGTGAACCTCAACGACAAGAAACGCTACGTTGCCAACACAGGATGGAAAAAGCTTGTATGGAACAGCAAGCCTGGATACAGGTTCTACGAACTGGACATAACGTTCTATGATGAGAATGACGAGATCTCGGCAGGCATACCTGAGGCAAATGTCACATTAGAGGAGTGAACGTGAAATCCTTAACATATTTCCTAATCGCCATGTGCCTCATCAGCTGTGCTTTCTGTGCTGACGGGCCAGGGGGGCCGAGTGGATCTTCTGATGGCGGCAGTTCCAGCAGCAGTAGTGGTGGCAGGAAGATCGTGAAACTGGATCTGGACGATCTCGTAGGAAACTTTGAGAAATGGAAGAAGGAAGATCCAAAGCAGTTCGATTATATGAAAAAGCTGCTTCACATACCTTTTGAACCTTCAGGGAATTACAGTGCGCCAACGGT
Source organism: uncultured Methanotrichaceae archaeon (assembly GCA_964639155.1). Classification (GTDB taxonomy): domain Archaea; phylum Halobacteriota; class Methanosarcinia; order Methanotrichales; family Methanotrichaceae; genus CAYWZG01. The sequence goes on along the minus strand of CAZXBV010000132.1, from coordinate 951 downwards.
CTTGATATATTACCCATATAACAACACCAACATCACACGAAACGAGAAACTCAAAATGATTGCCTATGTTAAAAACGACAATCCGATCGAGGTGAGATCTAACATATACCTCCAATTGGAGGCGAAGGGCCCAGGCGAGGAAAACTTCAGCGCTGTGAGTTCGCAACGGGTAATACTTTCCAACGAGTACAGCGAAGATAATAACGCCAGCATGAGAGATTGGTCTGACATCACGCCATTCCTCGATTCAGAGGAAACCGGGAACGTGTCCTTCAGGATATGGTTCAACGACATGCACAGCACATATTATACCGACACCATGTACGGAAAACCTCACGTCTCAGGCGATTTTTACAGCGAGCTGAACCTGAACCTGATCAACACGCCACCTGAGATTGACGAGAACTGCACCAATGTCTCGCCGGATCCGGCAAGGTACAACGATCCCATAAAGTACGAGGCATGTTTCTTCGATTCAGAAGGGGACATGGTGAACGTGACGCTCCACGTCTTCGATGAGCTTGGCAACGAACATAAGAACGCAACCCAGATAATTAAATCCGGAAAGAACGTGACCTTCACCGCGAGCGAGTACGGATTCTTTGGGGAAGACGACGCAGGAAAGAACTTCTCTTACAGCTATTCATATGACGATGGGCTAAACGGCAGCGTGACAAAGAACATGACGGGTCCAAGCCTTCTATCTTCTCCAAAGATATACGTCTCCAACCCAAATGTGGTCCCTGAGGACGATAACCGGTACTGGTGGCAAAGCTATGCCTTCAGCATCAAGGTGAAGAATCCTGAACTGGATAACTTGAGGATCGATCTTTACACAGACACACAAGCTCACCCGAAAAATCATCAGGCGTGTCAAATGATCAACGCCTCCGACGAGGCAGAGGACGTGAGCTTCGATCTCAAACCCTTCGACGTTTCAGACGCTGGCCA
>CAZXBV010000131.1:0-4721 GCA_964639155.1 uncultured Methanotrichaceae archaeon | reverse complement strand
GTCCACATAATAATGTATCGCAACATGCCTTTAGTATTTATTGGTGCTTTATAACAAGTGTATGTCTCACTCACATTGTCCCACGAACCGGCGTTGTAAAATGTGTTTTTTTGCGGCAGCTTGAACGCTGCGGGACGGTTTGCTGTTCCTGGTAGCTGGACATGTAATTCGTGTATACCTAGTCTTGAAGAGCCATTGGACTGGAACCCTGTGGGTTGCTGCGCTTAGGTCGTGGCACTGAAAACAGTCACACACTTCTCCATGTGAGGGGGGAGTTGTTTTGACCCTCGCCGTCTCATAAATACTATCACCTTTATGATTAAGCAGATGCAATAGGTCAATATGTCAATGTCAAAGATAATTGGTCGCGACGGTCGCCTGGTATGGGACAATTTTCCAGTATCCCTGAAATATTGGATGATAGAGTGGGACAGACCGGATGGCGGAAAAGAGAGCTGGCGCGGTAAAGCGATTATCTCTCAGACAGACCTTCGTGCCATGATGGAAGTGCACGCAAAATCCAGGCCCATTCCGATAAACGAGCCCATATTCGCAGAGTTCCATAAGGGCAAAGAGGCCTATAGTGGGCAGATCCTGACGTCCTCATTTCCCGATCCCATCGACTCTAATCCTGTAATCGATTTCACAGGCACCGGCAAGCTGAAGCAAAAAGAGCATTGATCCTCAGGCTCCGAGCCGATTTTATCGCGGACGAGGTGGCTAACCCTCAAGATCTCTGAACGTCATGCGCATTTCGTAGACCCCCTCCTCACTTCTCTTTTCCGTATCGAATCCCATTTTTTTAAAGAGATTGAGCATAGGCTTATTCTCAACCAAGACCTCGGCAGTAAATCCCAGCAGGCCCCGCCGCCTGGCCAGACGGGTGAGATAAGAGAGCAGATCGTGGCCTACACCCATATTTTGATACTTATCCTTTACCACAAGCGCAACCTCGGCTGTATGCATCTTCTCATTTATCTCATATTGTCCAATTGCTGCTATGGTTTCTTTGCTATCTCCCTCTACAATGGCCAGAATCATCATGCGGTTGGCATAATCCACTATCCCAAACTCTTGCAACCGCTCATGAGGCATGTCCATCCTGACTGACATGAACCTCCGGTACATGCTGTCATTGGAAAGGGCATAGAAAAAATCTTTCATCAAGGGCTCATCCCCGATCTTGACGGGCCTGAGGAGAATATTGAGCCCGCTCCTGGTTGTCCTGAACGTCTCCAGAGCTACCGGGTATATCCCATCCACCCCAGGTATAAACGCTTGATCTTTGTAGATGAGCAAACGCTTCTTTGCCTCTTCGATGAGCCACGGCCTGAACTTGGGATGGGCAATCGCAATCAGATCCATAGCACGTTCCCTGATATTCTTGCCGTGGAGATATGCTATGCCATACTCAGTTACTACATAGTGGACATCGCCTCGGGTCAGAGTCACTCCCGTACCCTCCTGGAGAGATGGCACTATCCTTGAAATTGTGTCGTTAATAGCTGTTGAGGGAAGGGCCAGGATGCTCTTGCCGCCAGGTGCAAGCGCGGCACCTCTCATGAAATCTGCCTGGCCACCTATGCCGAAGTAGAATGTTCCACTCAGCGATTCTGCGGTAACCTGACCAGTCAAATCGATCTCCATGGCGCTGTTGATGGCAGTCATCAACCTATTTTCGGCAATAATCAATGGGTTGTTTACATAATCGATGGTCTTGAACTCGATAGTTGGATTTTCATCCAGGAACTCGTAAGTCTCCTTCTTGCCCATGCAATAGGAAGCCACAGTCTTACCCGTATCGATGGACTTCTTTGTATTATCAACCACGCCCTTCTTCATCAGATCAATGATGCCGTCACTTAAGAACTCGGTGTGGACCCCAAGATGCTTTTTCTCACCCAAGTAGGAGACCACAGCATTGGGTATGATGCCATATCCAACCTGCAACGTAGATTCATCTTCAACGATCCGGGCAACATACTTTCCTATCGATTTGATGATATCCCTTGGATCTTCTAGAGTGTACTCCAGCAATGGTTCATCCTGATGAATAATGAAATCAACATCTTCTATATTTAGGAATCCATCACCCTGAGTGCGAGGCATATGGGAGTTTATCTGAGCAACGATCAATGATGCTTTCTGGGTCGCCGCCTTTACGATATCTACGCTTATCCCTAGGCTCATATAGCCGTGCTTATCAGGGGGAGATGTCTGGATTAACGCTACATCTATTGGTATTATCTCCCTTCGGATTAGGCCAGGAACGGCGGAAAGAGATACGGGCGTGTAGTCTGCTGTACCTCTGTTGATCGCATTTCTCGTGCCTTCGCTGATGAAAAATGAGTCGATCCGGAAGTTATCACGGAATTTTTCATCTATGTAGGGAGCAGCACCCACTGTCCATACGTGTATGAGCTCGATACCGAAAAAAGCTTTGGGATTTCTGCTAACAAAGTTCACCAGTGCCTGAACCAGGTACTGGGGTTCGCCGCAGCCCGTGCCTATGAAGATCTTATCGCCAGGATGTATATGGCTGAATATCACATCTTCTGATGCGAATTTCTCCGGCCAGGTCTTCTTTATGTCACCAAACAGATTGGTTCTATCCATTTTTTCCCTGTTTTTCCCTTTGGGGATCGCAGAATGGGGGTTAGGACCTACTCGAAGTCCTCTCCGCCCATACCACCCATTCCGCCAGGCATTCCGCCCATGCCTCCTGGCCCAGACTTGGAGGCTATGACATCATCGATCCGAAGGATCATTACCGCGACCTCGGTTGCAGATTTGATGGCCTGAGTCTTGACCCGTAGAGGCTCGACGACTCCCAGCTTCAGCATCTCCACAGGCTTACCGGTATCCATGTCCAAGCCTGCGTCCTTCATGCCCTTCTCGTGGGCGCTGCGCAGCGCGACAAGCGTATCGATCTGATCAAGGCCAGCATTCTCTGCCAGGGTCTTGGGTATGACCTCCATGGCGTTGGCAAAGGCCTCGATGGCCAGCTGCTCACGGCCGCTTACGGTGGAAGCGTACGCCCTGAGTCTCAGTGCCAGCTCCACCTCTGGAGCGCCGCCTCCGGCGACCAACATCTTATCCTCCAAAGCTACGCCGACGACTCTCAGTGCGTCCTCCATGGCCCGGTCCAGCTCATCGACCACGTGCACCGTTCCTCCGCGCAAGATTATGGACACGGACTTGGGATTATCGCACTGCTGGACAAAGGTCATCTTCTCATTGCTGACCTTCTTCTCCTCGACCAGGCCCGCCTTGCCCAGATCGTCCTTGGAGATCTCGTGAATGCTGGTGATGACCTTTCCACCTGTGGCGCGCGCGAGCTTCTCCATGTCGCTCTTCTTAACCCTGCGTAATGCGTAGATCCCGGCCTTGGCCAGGAAGTGCTGGGCCAGATCATCTATGCCCTTTTGCACGAATAGTACGTTGGCTCCAGTGGCCACGATCTTATCGACCATGCCCTTGAGCATCTTCTCTTCCTGGTCCAGAAAAGCCTGGAGCTGATCTGGGGAGGTGATCTGAATCTTAGCATCGACCTCAGTCTTCTCGATCTCCACAGCTGCGTTGAGCAGAGCGATTTTGGCATCAGTGACCGACTTTGGCATGCTAGGGTGGAGCCGATCCTTATCGATGATCACTCCGCTAACAAGCAAGGAGTCGGTTATGCCGCCGCCTACCTTCTTCTCCACAGTAATGTTGTCGGTATCGACAGTCCCGTCCTCGTCCACCACTGCATGGACTGCTTTAACTGCCATGTCAGCCAGTTCTTCGCGGGCCGATTGAGAGCCTTTACCGGTCATGGCCGTGATGGCGATTTTCCTGAGAAGATCTTCGTCTTTTGCCAAGACGCTTACGGCTAAGCCCTTGAGAATTTCCATGGACTTGTCAGCCGCAGCTCTGTAGCCCGCTGCAATTACCGTTGGATGAATCTCCTGCTCCAGCAATCCCTCGGCTTGCTTAAGCAGTTCTCCTGCCAGCACAACAGCGGTGGTCGTGCCGTCTCCTACTTCTTGGTCCTGGGTCTTGGCGATCTCCACCATCATCTTGGCCGCAGGATGCTCTATATCCATCTCTTTGAGTATAGTGACACCGTCGTTTGTGATCACAACATCTCCTAAGGTGTCTACCAGCATCTTGTCCATGCCCTTGGGGCCAAGAGTGGTCCTTACCGCGCCAGCAACTGCTTTGGTAGCCATGATGTTCGATCTTTGTGCATCTCGTCCGGCAGTCCTCTGGCTGCCTTCTCTGAGTATGTATATCGGTGTGCCACTGAATTGTCCTGCCATAAATTACCTCAATAATGATACCAATTAAACAATTAATGATTGTTTGAACGTCTATATCAAACACACGCTCGAATTGAGTGAAGCAGGTCAAAATCACGGTAAAAGTCTTGAGGACAGCACCTAAGATCTATCAGGTAAATAGAGACCGTGAGCAGGAACGTGACTATGGTTATGCTCTAATTAGTGTCGGGTGATGCGACTGACCCTCGGAAGGACTGCTTTCATCATAGTTCCAAAGCTTGCCTTATTCCTATTTTCGAACCCTAGGGACAATTCTTATTATGGCAGACTTCATCAAATACTCTGTCATGCCGTTTTCCTTTTCTAACAATATGCAGTCTGCGTCTTCGTCCTTTAATGTGCCGCTAGTTACACCAGGTACTCCTGCTTCTAAGAGGCGATCAATAACAGGGATTGTGT
>CAZXBV010000130.1:0-4757 GCA_964639155.1 uncultured Methanotrichaceae archaeon | reverse complement strand
ATCACGACCTCGTAGGAGGCCTTGACCTCTGGCGGAAGGGTGCAGACGCCCTCGTCTTTCAGGGTGGGACAGAACCTCTCGTTCGTCGATGCCTTCAGGAACTTGTACCGGCTTCCAACCTTCGAGCCGCTCGCAACAACCCCGCCGGGGAAAGGCGTGATCGTCCCCTCTTGCTCTCTTATGGCGTCCACTGCAGCCTCTGCCGCCATCAAGGCGCTCGCCTGGTTTTCGGCCATTATGTAGAAGTTTCCGCCCGCAATCCCGTCAACTGCGCCGATGTTTTCTTCCACCAGAAAGTCGCCTGACATTACCGGTATACTGCAAACGCCGCGCTCGCAGTAGGCCATATCCTTCTGAAAGCCGTCGCCGAAGAACTTGAGCTTAGCCCCGGTATCAAACTGCTTTTCTGCATCTGGAAGCCCGTTGAAAACCGCCGTGGTCGGCGCGGTCAAGACGCACTGGCCTATCCTTGAAAGAAGCGAGTTCTCCAGTTTCTTGTAGCCCATGTTACAGATCTGGATGTAAACGCCGGGCCTTCCGTCAGGTGTCTCGTCCCTCTTTGCTATCCGCTCGATTCCGGCCTCAGCTGGGCACATTATCACCGAGGTGCCAAATCCAGTGGTCTCCCTCGCCGCTTCAAGAGCCCACCTCTCAGTGATTGCCGTTATCAGAACTCTCGCCACCTTTATGGGGAAACCCTCTGCAAAGGTGTCTTCAATCTCTACGCCATTAATCTCCATACCATCCTCTCCAACACAAAAATGCGAATTATAATGTATCAACAACGAAATAATAATGAAATGACGAATAAAATAAAAAGTTATTCGGGGTTGTAAACCCCCAAGTCAAACCCTTCACCGTTCCAGAAAGCCGAAGCAGAACAGACCGGCTTTTCCAAATCAAGGTCAAACGCGGCCTTGGAAACCTCTCTTGCGCCCGCGCCAGACATATCGACCGGCTCAAACTCGGTCTTCTCGTAAGTGGCGACCAAGAAAGCGCAGTCTTCGTCAAGCGAGAACCGCTTCACTTTGACCTCATCTTTCCGAGCGATGCCAAGCCAGCCCTCATCGCCTCTGGCAACTCCAGCAATCCTTGGCGTGTCCAGCTCGTCTCTCTCATAACCGTAGGCTACGAGGCTCAAAGCGATAGCATCCATCGGTTTCATGCCGTCTTCGATCTTCTCGGCGATCATGTCAGCCTGGGTGCCGTTAGCAACCACGGCCGTGCTTCCAACAAGGCGTATGCAGTTGTAAGCTATGTAAGGATTCTTCTCAAGGTCGCGGGGGTCCCGAGGCGAGACCATTACAGTCTCGTCTCGAAGGGTCGCCAACCTGTTGGGAAAAGACCGGGACGATACTCTGTAGCCGACCCAGCAATTTCCCCTCGTCCTTCCGATTACCACTATCCTGCCCACATACATGGGTCAATCACACCGAAATAGCACCTAATCGTCCGATCAATCGTCAAGAAGGCCGAATTTCTCGGCGTTCTCGTCTGCTATAACCTGGATCTTGGCTATGTAATCGGCGCCACCTTCGACTTTGAAGAGGTGCTTATACCTGCCTTGAGTCTTGAGGTAATCTTCAACCGGCCTTTGATGCCTCACTTTCTTTACGCCAGCAAGCTTTCCATTGACGTATTCGTACAGCGGGTAAAGGCAGGTCTCCACCACAATCCTGGCCTGTTCGATGGTGGTCCCATCCGAATAACTCCAACCTGTGATACAGGGGGCGTTGATCTGGATGTAGGCAGGTCCTTTGATTTCCAAAGATCGCTTAACCTTTCTCCTAAGGTCAGCTGGATATGCGATTGAGGCCGTGGCGACGTAAGGAACGCCATGAGCCACCGCGATGGCTGGCATGTCCTTCTTCCTCACGGGGTTACCAAAACTTTCCGACCCGATTGGGGTCGTGGTCGTCTTGGCGTAAAAAGGGGTAGACCCGCTTCTCTGGACGCCCGTGTTCATGTAGGCCTCGTTATCGTAACAGATGTAGGTCACGTTGTGGCCTCTATCGAACATCCCAGATATGGAACCGATTCCGATATCGAAGGTGCTCCCATCGCCGCCGATGACAAGGATGTTGGTATCGGTCTTTCCGAACTTCTTCAAGGCGACCTCTATTCCAGAGGCCACCGATGCGGGGTTTTCGAATAGTGAATGTACCCAAGGCACCCTCCAGGAACTCTCTGGGAAGGGAGTGGAGGTGACTTCGAGACAGCCAGTTGGAGACGCGACTATGGTGTTTTGTCCTGCAGCGTCGAGGACCAGCTTGACGGCTATGGGCATTCCGCATCCTGCACAAGCCCTGTGACCTGGAGCAAACAAACTCTCTTGCATCAGATAACCCTCCTAAAGACACTCCGGTCTCACGTCGAAAATCTCGAACTCGGACTCGAAATCGACGCCCTCATCTTTCACCTTGGAGGCCTTTTCCACCATGTTCCGGATGTGTTTCTTGGCTATGTCTCGACCGCCCAGACCCACGCTGAACCCTATTATGGGAACTCTCATTTGGGCATTGTAAAAAGCACCTTTGAGATCGGTGAGAAGAGCGCTCTGGTAGCCCATGGAAAGATCCTTCTCGATCACCGCGATTACGTTCGCGTCTTTGAGGGCGTTCATCAAGGCCTCTGTTGGGAACGGTCGATAGCTTCTGATCTTGACTAGGCCCACCTTGATGCCTTCCTTTCGCAGCTCGTCTATAGCATCCTTCATTGTACCAACGATGGACCCCATGGCAACAAGCACTATCTCGGCGTCATCCGTCTTGTATGTGTCTATCAAGCCGCCGTATCCTCTGCCAAAAGTCTCCTCGAAGACCTTGTCCACTTCCTCAATCTTCTTGAGGGCGTCCTCCATTGCTTTGTATTGGAAGTACTTGAACTCAGTGAACCAGCTAGGATCGGTAAAGGCCCCAAAAGACTTGGGGTTCTCGGGATCGAGCACGTTCTCAGGTCTGAAAGGTGGCAATATCTCCTTGACCAGCTCTTCGTCCAGGAACTCCACTGGTTCGTAGACGTGAGTGAGAATGAAACCATCCATGCAGGACATGGAAGGCGTGAGAATCTTTTTGTCCTCTGATATCATGTAAAGCTGAGGAGTTAAGTCCATAGATTCCTGGACGTCCTCGGCGTAAATCTGGATCCAGCCTGAGTCACGGACCCCAATAGCGTCTTGCTGATCGTTCCAGATGCTAAGAGGCGCGCTTAAGGATCTGTTGACCGTGGTCATGACTATAGGTAAACGCATCCCTGAGACGTTGTAGAGCACCTCGAACATCAAGGCGAGGCCCTGGCTCGTGGTAGACGTGTAGGTTCTGGCACCGGCAACGCTTGCTCCGATCAGAGATGAAATCGAAGCGAACTCCGAGTCCACGTTGATGTACTCGCAGTCGAGCTCGCCGTTTGCCACGAACTGGGATATGTGTTCGACTATGTGAGTCTGCGGGGTTATGGGGTAAACCGAGACCACATCAGGTGAACAGCATCTCACCGAGTCAGCTATGGCGTAAGATCCTTCCACCACTTTCCTCATTTACTTCTCCTCCAGAACCATCTCTATTGCACCTCGTGGACACTCGTGGGCGCAGACCCCGCAGCCTTTGCAAAACTCCAGATCGGGAACGAAGTTGCCCTCTACCTGGTGGATGCAGCTGTCAGGACAATAAATCTCACAGATGCTGCACTTGATGCACTTGTCATGGTCGACGACCGGCATAAAGGTACGCCAGGCACCCGTTTTTGTAATTTCGGTGCTTCCTGGCTCGACCACCATGCTAACTCCACATTTATTCATGGGGATACACTCTCATAAGCTGCCTTTATGGCGTTCAGGTTTTTCTCTCCTAACGCTCCCTTAAACCGAGCCGAAATGGCGGTGTTTAAGCTCTCCAGGCTGACTTCGCCGGTGGCACCGCAGAAGGCCCCCAACATGGTGGTGTTGACTATGGGCCGTCCAAGCTTTTCTAAAGCAACCTTAGTGGCATCGATGGCGACGACTTCGGCCTCGGTGTCAAGCTTCAGGTTCTCTTTGGGCTTGTCGGTATTGATTATGATCTTGCCATCGGGCTTCAAGCCGCTGGCCACGTCGACCACGTCAAGAAGTGTAACATCCTGAACTACAACGTAATCGGGCTCATATATCTGGCTCCTGATCCTGATGGGCACATCAGAAATCCGGGCGAAAGCCATAACTGGAGCCCCTCTCCTTTCTACTCCAAATGCGGGGAAGGCCTGTGAGTACTTTTCATCTTCAAAAGCCGCTATAGCAATTAACTCTGCAGCAGTAACAGCACCCTGACCACCCCGGCCGTGAAACCGAATCTCCTTCAACCGGATGACCTCCTCACCGGCCAGTGGCTATGACAAGATATAGCCTTTTCGGGCATCTTGTCGAGCCAGGCCGTATTCGATATTTTGCGTTACAAATATGACTGTACCAAATCCCAAGCACTTATGTGTTTGAAATTTGTCCAGAACGTATCAACAAGCACAGCAAAATACGTGACACATAAAACGCCTTTTGAATCCCCATATCTGCGGCTAACGTGCCATTGGCTCAATCATAAACGCCAGTCCACTTCTGAATGAATCCCCTTCCAAAATCGGGCAGATCGCTTATTCAAAAGATTTAAGTGCAAATAATGCCTCGGTTCTGGTGAGGAAAAAGCTTAAATTCAACCCGAGAAGGGCGTAAGTTGGCTTTGTATTATTGGACCCCTATTATGTTACATAGGAGACAGTTACACAGATTCCAA
>CAZXBV010000129.1:0-4765 GCA_964639155.1 uncultured Methanotrichaceae archaeon | reverse complement strand
CCCTTCTTGACAAAAGATCCAAACTTCTCCAAAGACGGCCTGTTGAACGCCACGAGAACGTCAGGATTATCGATCACAGGAGACCCGATCAATTCCCCCGATATCACGATGGAACAGTTGGAAGTTCCACCCCTCTGCTCGGGCCCGTAATCTGGGAACCAAGAAACAAAGCGTCCGGACCTATAAGCGGCCTGAGCAAGAGCTAATCCCATGCTCAAAACGCCTTGCCCGCCAAACCCTGCAATCTTGACGCCCTTAATCTCGAAATCAGGATCTTGAACCACGTCGATGGAGTCAGCACCAGTCACGCCAAACGCCTTATCCAGCGAATCCTTGGAAAAGTCGCTCTCGCCCCTCTCGATGGGCTCGGCCTCGCTGGATCGATCCCTAAACTGTTTCAGCGGAAACTCCGCTTCCATCTCCTCGTTGATGAACTTCTCAATCCCTTTGACATCCATCCTGAGGATGGTGGGACAAGGCGAGAGAAACTCGACAAACGTGTATCCTTTCTTGTCCTTCTGAATCTCTAATGCCTTTCTCACGGCCCGCCGAGCTTTCCTTATGTGGTTTATGTCAGACAAAGAGACTCTCTCGATGAAGACCGGTGCTTTCAACGTGTCGAGAAGCTCGCACATGTGTATGGGATAGCCCGCATCTCTTGGATCCCGGCCAGTTGGAGTCGTTGCGGTAACTTCGCCGACGAGGGTCGTAGGAGCCATCTGTCCCCCAGTCATCCCATAAACGGTATTGTTCACGAAGAATACTGCGATCTTCTCGCCTCGGTTTGCGGCCTGAACAGTCTCGTTTAAGCCGATGGAAGCAAGGTCCCCATCGCCTTGGTAAGACATCAAGATGGAATCATCTTCGGCACGGGAGATGCCGGTCGCAACTGCAGGTGCCCTGCCATGTGCCACCTGGACGTGACCACAATCTAGGTAGTAGTAGGCAAACACAGAACAACCCACCGGGCTCATTAAGACACACCGGTCCTGAATCCCCAAATCAGCCATCGCTTCGCCTATCAACTTGTGCAATATACCGTGGCCACAACCCGGACAGTAATGAGTCGCCGTGGGCGCAGCACCGCCCTTTCTTGGAAATTCAGGGTACAATCCCGGATGTCCGCCAATGATCTTCTCTTTAGCTGCCATTCTCAAGCCACCTCCCTGACCTTCTCCAAAATCTGGTCGCGCTGAATCAGGCTCCCTCCATATCTCGCCACCAGCTCCACCTCTGCACAGTTTGTTGCAAGTCTTATGTCTTCTGCCATCTGGCCGTTGCTCATCTCGACCGAGATGAACTTGCAGCCCCTTTCAGAGTGAGCCTTCAACTCTTTTGCAGGGAAGGGATAGACCGTTATCGGCCTGAATAGTCCCGTCTTGATACCCTCTTTTCGGGCTGCGTCAACCGCAGATTTTGCAATCCTGCTGCTGATACCGTAAGATACCAAGATCACTTCGGCGTCCTCTGTTCGGTACTCTTCGCATTCGGCCTCGTTCTCTTCGATTCGTCTATATTTTTCCTGGAGTTTGATGTTGTGATCCTCCAGCTCGCCAAAGTCCAAGGCGATCGAGGTGACGAGGTTGCCTCTGGTCTCGTGGTTGCCAGATACGGCCCAAGACGTGTCTATTTTTGGCACCACCGCAACCTCTGGGAAATTGAGCGGCTCGATCATGTGACCTAAAACGCCGTCTGCCAGAATTATGGCAGGATTTCTGTACTTGATAGCGAGGTCAAAGGCTTTGATGATAAAGTCGCACATCTCCTGGACGGAGTTTGGGGCGAGAACTATGTTCTTGTAGTTGCCATGTCCGCCACCTTTGACGGCCTGATTGTAATCTGACTGTTCAGGTCCGATGTTGCCAAGGCCCGGCCCTGCCCTCACGATGTCCACTATAACACAAGGAAGCTCGGCTCCTGCGATGTAAGATATCCCTTCTTGCTTCAGGCTCATTCCAGGGCCCGAAGACGCTGCAAGAACCCGATGGCCTGCAGCCGCGGCTCCATAAACCATGTTTATGGCAGCCTCTTCAGACTCTGCCTGGACGAACTTCCTGCCAACCTTCGGGAAATATTTCGAGGCTTCTTGAAGAATCTCGCTGGCCGGAGTTATGGGATATCCAAAAAAACAGTCGCATCCGGCGTACATAGCCCCGACGATCACTGCGCTGTTACCATCAACTAATTGGGCAGGCATCTTTTATTCCTCCTTGATTTTCTCCTTTGTGGGAATGTGGACCTCGATCGCAAGCGGCTCTGGACAGGTGTAATAACAAGCTCCACAGCCAATACAGCCCTCCCCAGAATATATTGCGAAATGATAACCTCTCTCGTTAGTTTCGTCACCCATTTCTAAGACGTTCACCGGACACGCAACGATGCACCTTTCGCAAGCCTTGCACTCCAGTGCGTTGATCACGGGGTAGGGCTTATCCTTCTCCCTTATCTCGGTCCGCTTGATCTTTCCGCTGATGGTCTTTGGAAGCTCATCTACGAACTCGATGATCCTTGGGTACTTGTATGGAGCAGTCTCCTTCTTTACATGATCTTGCAGCTCTTTTTTGAGGGCCTCAGAGGCTGCATATTTGGGCGTAAGGACAATAGTTGCCTTCACCACTTGCCCTCTCAGCGAATCTGGAACCCCAGTGATGGCGCATTCGAGAACTGAAGGGTGAGACATGAGCGCGCTTTCCACTTCGAATGGACCGACCCTGTAGCCAGAGCTTTTTATCATGTCGTCGGTCCTGCCGACGAACCAAAAGTAACCGTCCTCATCCATCCAGGCAGTGTCACCGGTATGATAATAATCATCATGCCAAGTGTCACCCATCTTTTCTGGGTCCTGATGGTAATCGACGAATATCCCTGGGGGCTTTACCCTGTCTGTCTTGATCACGATCTCGCCTTCTTCCCCAATCTCACATATCTTGCCATTCGCGTTCAGCAGGACTATGTCGTATTCGGGCGAAGGCTTTCCCATTGAGCTTGGCTTTGGATCCATCCAGGGGAAGTTGGCAATTGAGATTACAGTCTCTGTCTGGCCAAAACCTTCCATCAACCGAAGGCCCGTGTTCTTCAGAAACTCGTCGTATATCGTCGGGTTGAGCGGCTCACCTGCAGTGACGGCGTATTTGAGCGTGGAAAAGTTGTACTTGGACATGTCGCTCTTGATCATGAACCTGTATATCGTCGGAGGCGCGCAGAAAGTGGTGACACCATGTTTTGATGCCTTTTCCATCATCGCTCCTGCATCGAACCTATCGTAATCGTAGACGAAGACTGCAGAACCCGCGATCCATTGGCCGTAGAGCTTTCCCCAGACACATTTGGCCCATCCAGTATCTGCCACCGTGTAGTGAAGACCGTTATCTTCCACGTTCTGCCAATACTTTGCGGTAATTATGTGGCCGAGTGGGTACGCATGATCATGATTTGTCATCTTGGGATAGCCAGTCGTGCCTGAAGTGAAGTATCCAAGAAGAACATCAGAGTTTTTGGTCGCAGCATCTCCAGTGGGCCTTAGAAAATCGGGCGACATATCTTTTAGCTCTCTTCTGAAGTTCACCCAACCGTCTCGCTCGCGTTCCTCTTCGCCCACAAAGGCTTTGACCAACGATGTGTCGCCGAGTTCTCTATAGGCACCTTCGACCTGTTCTGAGACGCCGTCTTCTTCGATGCAGACGATCATCTTCAGGTCCGCCTTCTTTATTCGGTATACGATATCCTTCTCTTTTAGCATATGCGTTGCAGGAATTGCTATCGCACCGATCTTGTTGAGAGCGACCATACAGATCCAAAAATCGTAGCGGCTCTTGAGCGTGAGCATGACGGTATCGCCCTTTCCCACTCCATACATTTGGAATAGGTTTGCAGCCTTGTCGCTTTGGAGCTTCATGTCCTTGAAGGTGAACGTCTTCTCTTCACCTTCGTCGTTGCACCAGACAAGGGCGATCTTCTCTGGATCACTTTCCGCGTAAACGTCCACCACATCAAATCCGAAATTGAAGTTCTCAGGGACGATGATCTTGAAATTTTCTTTAAAATCTTCGTATGAATCGAATTCGGTCCTCGAAACGAATCTGGCAGTTAATGATGACATTTTCGGCACCTCATTGGACTATCACATGACTAATACGAGCATTTTAGCAGGTTCGTTGTTAAGAGCTTCCATAGCGTGCCCGTACGATGAATCAAAGAATATAGAGTCACCCTCGTCAAGGACGATCTCGTTATCGTGGATGTAGAACTTGAGTGATCCTTCCAGGACATAGTCAAACTCTTGACCGGGATGACTGTAAGAAGAGGGTTTTCCTTCCCGAGGCTCCACCGTCACGACGAAAGGCTCTGCTTTCTTGTGGACGAACTTCTCGGCGAGGTTTTGATATTTGTACTGCTTTCTGCGCTCTACCTCTGCGCCCGTTTCCTTCCTCGTCACTGTGAATATCCGCATCCTCGACTCTTCTCCTGTTAGGAGGAGGCCCATGTCGACGTCGAACTTCTGAGCAATTCCCAGCAGAATGCTCGCGGGGATGTCGAGAGTTCCCTCTTCATAGCATCTGTACGTCTCCACAGGCACGTTGAGATACTCGGCCATGTCCTCAGCTGTGACCTGGGAAAGATCCCGAAGCTCACGAACGCGTGATGCGATCACTTCAATCTTTTCCTTCATGCGGATTCACCCATTCTCCCAGCATATGCCCATTGTATATAGCCTCTACTCCGATCCCCTATGTGATTTATTGCCAAAATTGGTGCATACGAAGCT
>CAZXBV010000128.1:2564-4767 GCA_964639155.1 uncultured Methanotrichaceae archaeon | reverse complement strand
ATGAATAGTGCGAGGGCACGAATATTGGGCGCCAAAAGTGGCTGAAGTGGTTGAAGTGGTAAAGTGGACAAGAAGAGGTGGTAGGAACTGATGATACGATGCGAATGGGTCGGCGATGATCCTTTGATGATCGAATATCACGACAGAGAATGGGGCGTTCCGATTCACGACGACTTGCGCCTATTTGAGTTTCTGATCCTGGAAGGGGCGCAGGCAGGGCTTAGCTGGTCTACAATACTGAAGAAAAGAGAGAACTACCAGCGGGCTTTCGACAGATTTGATCCAGAAAAGGTGGCCGAATACAGCGAAGAAAAGATTGAGACATTACTCAACGATTCTGGAATCATCAGGAACAGGCGCAAGGTAGAAGCTGCAGTCGCCAACGCCAAGGCATTTCTCGAAATACAGAAAGAATTTGGAAGCTTCGATGAGTACATCTGGAGCTTTGTGGGCGGAAAGGCAATTCAGAACCGTTGGGACGAGCTCGATGACATGCCTTCAAAAACAAATGAATCGTTCCGCATGAGCGAAGACTTGAAACGGCGAGGCTTCAAGTTCGTGGGCCCGACGATCTGCTACGCGTTCATGCAGGCGGTGGGAATGACAAACGACCACACCACAGACTGTTTTCGGCATGCTGAGCTAGAAGACGTCAAAGGTTCTGGCTGAAGTTATCGGCCAGGAGACACAAACAGTTCGGGCCAATCGGGAAGAGTTCGCGACATTTCAATCTGTACATTTTTAGAAAGGTCCAGATATGGCCCAGGTTTGATTCAGATCTTGACGAAAGTTGCTGATACCTCCGACCTGACAAAATCTTGGCCTCTGATCCTGGTTTGTCTATCCTGAACATCTGTTGAGATGCGGCTCAACATGCAAAAGAGGCAAGATACTTCTTCTTCAGAAAAGTAATGGGTCAGGATGCCATCGCCTCGTAGGAAGGTGTTTGTCTCGGCCAGCGTTCCTTTTCCAAAGCGCATGTCTTTGCGCCCAAAATCTAGAAAGAACAATCTGCCACCAGGGGCAAGAACCCTCGCCGCCTCTGACGCGATCCGGCCGCGCCCTTCTTCGAGCACGTGGCCGACGACGTGAAAGGCGAATACCGCATCAAAAGAAGCATCGTTGAAAGGAAGACAAGTCCCATCGCCCACAACAAACCACGCCTTTGGATCAGGTTTCAGCGATCTCTCGGCAAATTCTCGGCTGAGCCTGACCGCTTGGAGCGAAAGGTCCAGGGCAACCAACTTCCAAGACCGACTCAGCATGGCAGATAAGGTCTTGCCGTTGCCGCATCCAAGCTCCAGGGCCCTGGACTTTGAAGATAAGGGCGGCAAGACTGCGGGCGCGCCCTTCCAGACAGAACCCTTCTTCTGGTAAGCCTCATCCCAGGCTAGAAGCAGATCTCGGCTGGATCGAAAGTTCATCTGCCCACACTTAGCATAGGGGCCCCATATCAGGGTTTGTACCAAAATCTTTACTATCGAAGGCAGCTCAATTATGGGCTTGAGGTGTTAAATCTTGATATTAAGGAGTGGGGCCTTTTTATTGGCCATATTTTTATCGCTAGGCATTGCCACAGCCATAGACGGCGGTGGGCTGGAAGAAGACTACCTCAGTTACGGCCTTGAGAGGAGCTCAAGTTCTTCTGTAGTTTACACGTTCTCCAGCGGAACCGCCTCTGATGAGGCGTTCCAATACTCTCAGTACGTTGAATATTATTCATCTGGCGAAGGTGAGCCACTTGATTTCGACCTACAGAGCTTCGAGACCTTCGGGGATACGCCCTCAATTCTGCACATGGGCAGCCTGGGCAGCCAATCTATTCCCTACGCAGATTACAAGTCGCAGCCTCTCTACAGCGATGCAAACACACTCTGGATCGAGGGCGAGACCAGCTGGACGCAATATGCCATCTGTCCTCAGGGATCTTGGCTTAGGATCATAGCGGTCACCCCTTCTGACGGGATCGCCTACTTCTATGAGATCACGCCAAGCAACCGGGTCAACTTGAACCAGTACCCCCTAAGCTCTTACAACCGAATGAGCTTTTACGCAGAAGAGAGTGGTCGCTACTTCCTGTTCTTCGTGAACGAGAAGGGTACCAGCAACCTGGTCACGGTAGATGTAGGTCCCTGGTCGACATCTGAAGATGTACCACCAGAACCGACTCCTTCGCCCACATCCGCGCCCGCCCCGACACCTG
>CAZXBV010000128.1:0-2464 GCA_964639155.1 uncultured Methanotrichaceae archaeon | reverse complement strand
GATGTACCACCAGAACCGACTCCTTCGCCCACATCCGCGCCCGCCCCGACACCTGCGCCAACCCCGACCACTGGTGACGTTAAAGTGACCGTCAAGTCAGAGGGGATGACCGGTTACGACGTTTACGTGGACGATGTATACGTGGGCAAAGACGGAATTGGCAGTGACGTCCTGGATGGAGTCTACAATTTAAGGCTCATTGGAGGCCAGTGGCATACTGTGAAGGTGTACGATGGCGAATGGTTCTATGGAAAACCCAAGTACTATGCCAAAGGTTCGACCCATACGCTCTATGTAGAACCGGCAACTACTATGTACATTTACGGCGGCAGGTAGTCATATCTGCTCAGCCTATTGATTTTTGTCTTTTGAGGGGGGTTAGCGCAAGATGAAGAGAACGACAAAATCAGCGATCATCCTGACTCTCGTCTTGGTTTTGGGATCTTCGTCGGCAGGGGCCAAGATCTCTGGGACAGGAACTATCGATCTTGGAACGTCTGTGATCGACAGGAAGGACGGCTTTGAGTACTACAACTCGATGCAAGGCGACGGTCATCTTGAGATGGGACATGGAAACGGAACTGCACCAGAAGGTGGAGGCCACGCCAAAGGCTTTGGCTCAGGAGTCAAGATCGCTTACTCTGGAGAAGTGCCCCTCGTCGGGCTAAAGCAAGTTCAGTCAAAGTCTCTTGCCGATGGGACAAAAAACTCTTTTCAGGAGAGCTTCAGCGTCAACGAGATGGAGAGCGAACAGTCCAGCTACCAGGATCCGGGATCTCAGCTTGTAGGTTTCGAAAACAAGGTCAGCTTCAACGGAACCTGGGAGACCACGACGAGTTCACATGCCATTTTCAAAAGAGACATAAAATCTCATCAGAAATACTCTGGAAACTTTGAGATAGAAAAGCTGATCCTTTTTGGAAGCAAAACCAAGGAAGCGTCGCTTTCGTTGAAGGTTACCCCATCCCATAGAGTAGCGTGGGTTGGGGATGAAACAGATCGCCATTACGAAGTTGCAAACACTGGTGGGACGACAATACCCGACGTGAAGGTGATCGATTCCAGGCTCGGTTTTGTCGCCCTGGACAGGACGTATCTGAACCCTGGCGAGGTTGCTGTCGGATCAGCCAACTACACGATCGGACAAGAAGACGCTCCTGGACCCATAAACGATACCGTTTGGGCCTCGGGATCTGATCTGAGAAGAAACGCGGTGACGGTCAACGCCAACGTCTCGGTGGAACTCGTTTTGCCACCTGCTCTGGATTTGGATCAGGGCCCAGTGAACGAAGTACCACCATCTCCTGGGAACTCGTGAAGGGGCCATGTCGTCCGACTTGTGCAACCCTTATTTTTGAATCGAAAACGCAAAAGACACAAAATAAAAAAAACTGATGGGAGACATGAACTGGTCAAGGCCGCCCACTGCCTCCGAACCTATCGGACCAAGGCCCGCAAGTATCGGTTCGTCGTGACCGCCGCCCGTAGTTCACCCGCATCTGCGAGTGAATGGATGCGCGGCCCCGTGGCGAAGCCTGGCGAATTTCGGGCTAGAATATTCGGTCAGCACGTAACCCAAGCGCCGTGTCCGCCAGATCGTGAACAAGGCCGCCGGAGGGGCCGAGATACAACGAATTTGCGCCCACGACAAGAACCTGCGGGCCCCGAACGTTGTCTCATCGCATCTTTTGGCGCGCTCACGCCGTAGCCACGCTGGGTGCAGTCGTGTCTCTGGACGATCTTGCAGGCGCGAGCTTGGGCACGCGAATCTCGCCACCGCGTCCGTGGGAGAACGACAGGCGGGCCGATATCAAACATCAGCGGAAGAGCGAGCCCGGCCAGTCGGCTCAGACGATCCGGCCAAGGGGATCGGACCCTTGCGGAAAGAGGGGGGCAGGCGGCGCATCGGCAAGCTGGTGGTAAAGCTATGTTTTGCAGAGATTTGAGGTGCTTTTCCACCATCCGGAAATGATTTTAACTTGCGGAACGTCATTAAAAAAGTGGTGCCAGAAACTGTCGATCAGGCTGAGATTCACAGGAACGCTCTGAGCAGCAACTCTGAAAATCGCAAACTAATGGCTAATTCGCTGACGTCTCATAAATGCGGTGCATGAAGCTGTTTTTGGGGGTCTGTTTCAATGTCCTGCCATCCACAACCCAGAAATAATACAAAGCTGTAATGAGGGATAACTAGCGTCTAGAGGTGTAACGATGGGTTTGATGGGTGAATACATTAAAAGACGAATAGGATGCAAAAGAACTGGAAGAAGAATTACTTTAAATTGAATGCCCCGCTGCTTGCAGCAGGGTGTGCCGCCACAAGTTTGACCGAATTCAAGCAACCGTTCAAAGATCCTGTAAGCTCGTTCAAGCATCCCACGAAATTCCAGAACATATCCCGCTCAGCATTTGGTCAGATCAAACGCCCATCGACTCACGGCTGGTGCGACGTTTCCGCACCTGC
>CAZXBV010000127.1:1314-4799 GCA_964639155.1 uncultured Methanotrichaceae archaeon | reverse complement strand
CCTGAATTCGGATCAGATCAAGAGCCGCACATCTTGAGGAGATGAGCCTCTCCGCTCGTGGTTCCTCTCGCAAAAATCATGTCACCGGCCTCAAGGGCGGTCCTGGATTTGGGGTTGTAGGTCCATCGATCGCCCCGCTTTATGGCCAAGACGTACATCCCAGTCTCAGTCTCAAGATCTAGCTCGCCCAAGGTATTTCCCGCCACCTGGGACCTTGGCTTTACCTCCACTCTCGCTATGATTTCGTCAGATTCCCTCATTGCCATCGCCAATATGGGGTGTGGCTCGATATCGTGCAGGACCACGTTTGCGATCTTGAGGGCAGCATCGCTTATGATCTCGGTGGAAACTGCAAGATGCAGAAGGCCCCGGAGGCTTTCTACGTCGTCGATGTATTTTGCTGCCTGGAGAACCCAGCGTTGGAGGTCATACTTCATCTCGTCCATCTTCTGCTCGACTTCTACCACTTCGCGAGCCACGTCTTCGTTATCGAACAGCACGGCCATGTAAGCCAACCCGACCGCAAGCTCAGAGGTGTTTTTCATGTCCACTATGATATCTACGGCGCGATCAAGCTGACAGATGCCACTTTCCTGTAGTATTTTCTGGACGAAGGCGCCTCCTGTAACCATGCTCATGAAGAGAAGAACGCCCTCGTCGTGACCCCTGGCAAAAAGGATGTCCTCTGCTCTGATTACCATATTTGGCTCAGGATCATAGATCCAGCTCTCGCTTCGCCTTATGGCGATAACGCTCATACCAGTCTCGGTCTCAAAAGAAATGTCATCAAGACTCCTGCCCACGATCGAACTCTTTGGCCCAACCACGGCCCGCGCCACGGTCTCTTCGGCCAATCTGAGGTCCTTTTTCAGCTCGTAAGGGATTCCCATGTCCAAGAGAACGATGCTCGCTATGTCTCCTGCAGCGTTCGAGATTATCTCTGCGGCCGACACGATCTGGAGAAGGCCAGAAAGGGTCTCAGCGTCTTCTACTGTCCTTGCTGCCAACATGGCGACGACCTGGGCGTGGTATTCGTAAACGTCCATCTTATCTTCGAGGCGAATGACCTCCATGGCCAGGTCTCGATCGTCGTAAAGAACCGCAGAGTACCCTAAGTCCACCATCAGCTCACTGGTGTCCTTCATCTTAACCAGAAGTTTTTTCATGCTTACGGGGCAGTATTCGATCTTCCTCATGACGTTCTCCTGTGTTCCGTCTTTCTATCGAGATAAGATAAAAGTTGTTCTTGTAAGGTGTAACTTCCAAGATCTTCTGCTCGGAATGGAATATTTCGGTTTGCTCGAAATTCGAAGCACCCAGAGTTTTATAGTCGAGAACAGATTAGATGAGTCTAATCGGTTCTCGAAATATTAGTGCTTAAAGACACGAGCAGGACAAATTTCAAACTCTTACGAGTTAGAGATTTGTCCGAAAGGCAGCGTTAAGCACTAATATCCTAAAGATTCGATCGAAATCGGACGGGTTTTTCAAGAGACTTATCACACCCCCAAATCTATAAGTTCTTTCGGTTCCTTATTTTTCCCAAGGAGGATTAAAGTTATGGAGCTTAGCACGGTAAGGCTTAACATTCCAGAGCACTCAAACCTGATTCTGGGACAGTCCCACTTCATCAAGACCGCAGAAGACCTATACGAAGCGATCGCAGGAGGAGTCCCATCTGCTAAGTTCGGGGTCGCGTTCTCTGAGGCGAGCGGACCTTGTCTCATCAGGTCTGAGGGCAACGACGACGCTTTGATCGCCAAAGCCAAAGAAAACTCGCTCGCCTTGGGATGTGGCCACACCTTCGTGATCTTGATGAAAGATGCGTTCCCCATCAACGTCCTGAACACCATAAAGAATATCCAGGAAGTTTGCTGCATATTCTGCGCCACAGCAAACCCTGTCGAAGTAGTAGTGGCGTCTACTGAACAAGGCAAAGGCATCATGGGCGTGATCGATGGATATCCACCAGAAGGCATCGAGTCCGAAGAAGACATGACCGAGCGAAGAGCACTTTTGAGAAAGTTCGGCTACAAACGATGACTTTGGCCTTTTGAATCGTGATAACAGAAAGCACGATAGAAGCATTGCAAAATCGTGATAGTGGCACGACGGAAACGTGAACGACAGAAGCATGATTAGGAATATGACGAAAATATGACCGAAATTGATCTTCAGGTAAAGAACGGCAAAGTCTACCTCGAAGGCCGTCTTCAGAGTGTGGACCTCTGGATCAAAGATGGCAGGATCGCCGAGATTGGCAAAAGTCGAAGAGCTAGCGAGGTATTGGACGCAAGAGGGCTCATAATTATTCCGGGCGCAATCGACATGCACGTCCACTTTCGCGATCCTGGCTACACATACAAAGAAGACTGGATGTCAGGGTCAGCTTCTGCAGCAGCTGGCGGCGTAACCTGTGTTGTGGACCAGCCAAATACTGATCCTCAAACTCTCGATTCTCATTCTTACAGGGAGAAGCTCGAACGGGCCAAGAGCCGATCACTGGTGGATTTTGGCTTAAATGGTGGGCCAGGAGGCTCAGAAAAGGTGAAACAGCTAGCCCAAATGGGCGCTATGGCCATCGGAGAGATTTTCACCTACGAGCATGACTATGATGAATTGAAGAAAATCCTTGATTACGTGAACGATTCAGGGCTTCGTCCCACAATCCATGCTGAGGACGAAGCCATTCTTCGAGAATGCACCACGCCCTTACTGGGTCGAAGAGAACCCGAGCTTTATTCTCAGGCCAGGCCCAACAGAGCCGAGGCCGTGGCGATCCAGAAAGTCCTGAGGATGACAAATCGGGCCCACATCTGTCATTTGAGCACCCAAGAAGGGCTGAACCTGATCCGGTCCGCCCGAGAGAAGGGCAAGAAGATAACATGCGAGGTTGCGCCTCATCATCTGATATTCACCAAAAAAGACTGGAGATCACTTGGCACCTTCCTCAAGACCAACCCACCAGTTCGTGATTCCAATGACAAGATGGCTCTTTGGGAAGGTTTGAGAAGGGGCGAGATCGAGGTTTTGGCTTCGGATCATGCACCACATCTTCCAGCAGAGAAAAAAGAAGAGATCTGGGATGCGCCACCCGGCGTTCCAGGCGTTGAGACCATATTTCCCTTGATGTTGAACGCGGTCAAGTCCAACTTCATATCGATGGAGAGAATGCTCGATGCCATCTCCAACAAACCCGCAAGGATTCTGGGGCTCACATCCAAAGGTAGAATTGCGCGGGGTATGGATGCAGACCTCGTCTTCGTGAACCCCAGAAACTCAAGAGAGATCCGGGCAGACGATCTGCACAGCGGCGCCGAATGGACACCTTTCCAGGGCAAACGAGCCATATTCCCAAAGATCACCATGGTCCGAGGAAAGGTGGTGGCGATGGATGGCGAGATAGTGGCAAAGCCCGGCTTTGGCAGATACGTTCCAGGTTCCAAAGTGGCAGCCGCTCCGTCAAAAGAAGACGACGATTATGA
>CAZXBV010000127.1:0-1214 GCA_964639155.1 uncultured Methanotrichaceae archaeon | reverse complement strand
AGCACTATAAGAAAAATTGAGGGTCACCGGGAGTCGTCCAGCGACTCCATGGTGACTATCTTGTATACGTATTCGATCTTGAGCTCCTGGCGCGATTCCAGGTCCACTTCCCATTCAAGTCCTGTGTCGGTCGTCTTGGAAGGTTCCAGACTCACCGAGATTAGCTCGGCCTTGAGGGGCTTTCTGTCCTTGACTTCGATCGTGGCGTTCCGATCCAGGTTGCTCTTCAGTTTGAGCATGTAAGTCGAAGTCTCTGTGGTAACGAGGACGGTGATGGTGGAGTTTCCTTTTCCAGGAGTCTCTTTCATCTCCTCTTTAACTGTGTAATTTGTCCTCTCTTTGGAGACGGTAACGTCTGCAGAGGCTCCGACAACTATCGATGACTCGGTCCCTTTCGGCGTGTAAGGTATTTCAAGATCAGTTACGTACTCGCCTCTCTTGTAGAGTAGAGCTTTTCCAGAGGGCCAGGGATCGTCCATGGTGTTGTTGGCCTTGATCGTCTCCATCACCGGCCCGTCGCTCTCGAAATAGGCATCCCAGGTGTAGACTTTGTCCAGTGGTGCCGTCTCTTCAAGGAGTGGGAAGCCCACTTCTTTATCCATCTCCAGATCGTTTCGGCCCTCAAGCTCGTATATGTAGAGGGTCTCAAGCTCGCCGGTGGCCGAGGGTAGAGGCTCGGGCGCAAAGGCCAAGACGGGTGCATCTTCAACGGCTTCCTCGTACAGATAGTCGTAGTCGTATGCGCCTCGCACGCTCTTTGCCACGGGCTTGGGCTGAGGCGGGCCTGCCACAAGCTTCAACCTCACATCTTCCAAGTCTTCACCGAAATCGTTTGAGACGATGGCATAGGCAGACACCGTGATCATGTCTTCTTCCAGGTAGAGCGAGTATAGTGGCGCCCAGTACCCGGCACTTGGCATGAGGTAGTTTAGCTCAAAGTCGTGCATCCCGGTAGATGAGACGTTAAGATAGTATTCGGGATTGTCCTCGTAAATTATCTTCTCAATAACTGCGTTCGATACTGCAAAGCGTACTGATTCCATGCTTGCCGATCTCGGTATGTCCAAGACGAACCTGTGAAGTCCTTCGGTGACCTCCATGCTTCCGGTCCTCTTCACCGAGGTGAGGCCGTCTGGATAGATGGTGACCGAATCGACGGGAAGGCTGATGATGGTGATCGCCTCGATCTCGCCAGAATCCTCCTCGGATGCGAC
>CAZXBV010000126.1:0-4800 GCA_964639155.1 uncultured Methanotrichaceae archaeon | reverse complement strand
TTCGCTTGATTCTGTCGATTCCCTTGTGGACCAAAACTTTCTCTTTAGAATTCATCTTAAATGCGCAAGGAGACCCCGCCCTTCAGGGCGGGGAGGAATTGCGCCCTCCATCTTATGACGGTCAATATGGTCAAATCCAACACTTTTGCAGCCTGTGTAATCCGTTTCCCAGATACGATGTTATGTAAACTGACATTCCCTTTCGAGGATCCGCCTACATAACTCAAACCATGTTTGGCATGTCTTACTAATGTCCCTCTTGTCAATCCCATCGATCTAGTCCCACCATATGACGATCTAATACCACCTTTTTTCGGTTGGAATCTGTGTAACTGTCTCCTATGTAACATAATGGGGGTCCAATAATACAAACCACGTTCTGTCAATACACCACCAACCACAGATTTGGCCAGAACAAACGCATCTACACAATGCGAACTAAACGTTTTTTTGGATTTTTGCGAAGTCTTTTTCAAACGCAGTTCGTCTCTAAAACCTTTCGTCTCGAATCCTTGTTTCAGGTGCAACCTTAGATCGCGATCCACGATCTTGGCATAAAACCACGTTTTGCCTTGTTCCAATGGTGAAAAGTTTTTGTTCCACCGTTTTGCACCCTTCTTAGTCATAGCTTTGACATCTTCAACGACCACATCTGTTATCGGTATGATCTGCCTGAGCAGATCGAGTATTCTCAGTTTAGCGTTCCACCTAGCATGAGTAGAAGGTGGTAACGATTTTTTGTTTCGAAGTCGGTTGTGGAACCTGGCGGGTCGTCTCCAACAGTTACGGAATCGTCTAGATCGTCGCATATTGCGTCTAACTTCCAACGATTTCTTGATGTGATGTGGTGCTTCTGACATTCCATTCAACACAACTTCTTGTGTGCCGACTACTGACCATCCTTCGAACTTACTGCCAGGATCGATACCTAACGCGATGGGTTGATTATCTGGTTCAACTTCTTTTTTCAAGATGATGCAAAACACTCCTAATTTGTTCCGGTAAGGACTGGCTTGGCCATTTTTCAGAAGTAACCTAGCCCTGGTTGGAGTGGTTGGCATCAACTGACGCATCTCGGCGTCCATGACAGGTATGCGCATATTATGCTCTCCAGATCGAGTCTGGGTAAAATGTCCCTTCGAGGTGGCGAAGCAGGCTTAGGGATAAATCCCATCGGATTCGGCGTGTCCAGAAGTGGGCAAAGCTAGGGAGGTACTTTGCCATTCTTAGTAGCCCACAACGCTGCTGCATTTTGTTGCCCTCTAGTCTAACTGTTTAGTCTCGCTTAGCCGTTTGCAAGCCACGGCCTTTAGGCCGTGGTAGTTGACGATCTCATCTCACATGTAACCCTGGATGGGTGTGGGGTCATCTGGCTCAGAACGTTTACCTGGTTTTTTGATCTCGCCGAACATGTTCTCATATTCTTTCACATGGTTGTTCAGCCACTCTGCCAGCTCTTTTGCGGCCAGAGGTGAGAGGATTACCTCGGTTTCGATGCTTCTTTCCATGACGCTTATCTGTTTGCCTCCGCCTGATTTTGGGCTATCGTTATAGAAGGAGATCCTGAAGTCGTAAGGGCTATGTCCCCCCATGGCCCCCACTGCATAGATCTGTCTGAATTTATCGCTTTTTACGACCTCGATTGAGATTTCCATGGCCCGGCATTGGCCTTCAAGATTAAAGTAACTTGGTGATCTCAAAGCCGGGCCAAAGGTCAATCGGGGATATTTTGCCGAACGCTTCATTTCCATAGATTAGAATAACATATTAGTAATTACACAGAGATCATTGGTTTTTGAGGGTTAAGGGGTTGTAAGAGCCATACGATTGTTGAAGTGTCAACAAGAAACATTGTTCAGTTATTTGAATTGAACAATGGACGGTCGTATCTCTGTCACCGTAAACAATTTGGCTGAAGAGAAATAAAGAGGGCGCGCAGTGGTCTGAATTATAAACGTAAAGGAAGAGGCGAGGGCGATTGAGTGATGAGTAGGGCGTTCGAGTGCGATGTTTTTCTGAGCTACAGCTCCAAAGATAAGGAGATAGTCCATGCTCTTGCCGAGCGCTTGAAGCGGGAGGGCTTGCGCGTCTGGCTGGACACGTGGGCGATCCGGCCCGGAGACTCGATTCCTCTGAAGATCCAAGCCGGACTGGAGCAGTCCCGCACTCTTCTGATGTGCATGTCCCGAGACTATTTCGAGTCAGAATGGGGGGCGCTGGAACACCAAACACGGCACTTCCATGACCCAACGAACGCTCAGCGGCGCTTCACAAAGGGAATTTGAGATATTTTTATAGAGGTTTAATATGGCAAATTCAAATCCAAAACTACCGGCGACGAAACCCAAAAGCGTTTTCGAGAAGCAACTCAAAGTAGAGTTCAAGCAACTGTTCAAAGCACTCTCCAAAGGCATCAGTCACGCTGCTTGCGGCAAATTGGAAGAAGCTGGCAACGACGCGGTGGAGACTCTGTCAGCTATCGGATTGGAGACAAAGCCGGAAGAACTTGCATTCCTCCTCATTCATCGTTCTATCATCATGGCTCTTTTTGATTTGGTGGGCGAGAGTACCAGCCAACAACTGATTGACGCCGAGAAGGATTCCGACATTCTGGTGGATCAACTCGATTTTTCCATCTCAGCCGGAGAGGTTCACATCGATCACACGTTTTTCGACCGACCTGCTCAGTTGCCACTGATCCAGGAGATTCAACCCCTCCTTCAAAAGTGGCTCGAAGGGCTTGGAGTAGATCCGCCAGCATCGAAGGCGATTGTCGACCGTCTGCCCAGCTACTTTGTTTACGCCCTCAATCAGGAATGGCGAAAGAACGCGAAGTCCTACCGCCCGATCATCGAAGCGCTGGATACCCCCTTCGCCAAGGCTGGTGACCGAGAATGGGCATGGACAGCTTATTCTGCCCTCTTACAGCGTCGGGTCCAGGAGGGAATTTTCGATGAGCCTTTCAGCCTGAGCCAAGTGTATGTTCCGCTGAATGCGTTTTACTTCGAGGATGAAGCGGCTGAAGAGTTGACCGGAGAAATGGGCCGCGGTGGTCGGAAACGTCGACGTGTCGTTGTTTCTTTGCAGAAGGAATTGGAGCAATGGCTGGGAAATTCCAGTTCGCAGGATGCCATCCGGGTTATCAGCGGAGGTCCTGGCAGCGGAAAATCTTCATTCGCGCGCGTATTCGCGGCCAAACTCTCGGATGACCCAAAACTGAAGGTGCTGTATGTTCCACTACACTTGATCGACGCCTCCAACGATTTGGTTGAGGAGATTGGACGTTTCGTCAGGGACGAAGGAGTGCTGCTTCAAAATCCGTTAGATCCCGATTCCCCTGAACCAAACCTGCTGATTATCTTCGATGGCCTTGACGAATTGGCCAGTCAGGGAAAAGCGGCGGCAGAGACCGCGAGAGCTTTCGTTCGAGAGGTGGACAGGACAGTCGAGAGGCGGAATAATCGAAGTGTTAAGCTTCGCGTTCTGATCAGCGGCCGGGAACTCGTCGTGCAGGAGAACGAATCCGAGTTTCGCCGCCCGCGCCAAATCCTCACTTTGCTTTCCTACTTTGTCTCTCGGCCTTTTGAGCGAGACGGCGAGGAATACTACGATCCTGAAAATTTACTGGAGAAGGATCTCCGACAGAAGTGGTGGAAGAACTACGGCGCTCTGACTGGCAAAGGATATGAAGGGCTGCCAAAGGATCTGGACCGGAACGATCTAGAGGAGATTACCGCCCAGCCACTGCTCAACTATCTGGTTGCGCTCAGCTTTACCCGCGAAAAACTGGACTTTACAAAAGACGTAAACCTCAACTCGATATATGCCGACCTCGTCGCCGCAGTTCATGAACGTGGATATGAAAAGCACCCTTATGTTCACGTCCGACACATGACGCTTGACGAATTCTCCCGCGTGCTCGAAGAGATTGGACTGGCGTCCTGGCATGGAGATGGGCGCACAACGACGGTGCGGGAAATCGAAGAACATTGTCGCGCCAGCGGAGTGGGCTCTATGTTGGACGCTTTTGAGGAGGGCGCCAAAGCAGGTGTGACGCGGTTGCTTGCCGCCTTTTTCTTTCGTCGATATGGTCAGCGTACCAGCGGAGATAAGACATTTGTCTTCACTCACAAGAGCTTTGGAGAATACCTCACGGCAAGGCGAGTCGTGCGCGCAGTTGAAAGAGTCAATCGCGAGTTGAATGACCGCTCCAGTAATCCTGATAGAGGTTGGGACGAACAGGACGCTCTCAAGCACTGGGCGAAAATCTGTGGACCAAGTCCCGTATCGCAATATCTTCATGCCTTCATCCTCAACGAAATGAAGCTGCAATCTGCAAAAGAATTGGATGACTGGCAGAAGCAACTCACCAAACTTTTCAACTATATGTTGCAGCACGGGATGCCGATGGAGCAGCTTCAAATCGGATCGTTCAAGAAATCGCTCTTTCAGTCCCGGAACGCCGAAGAAGCACTGTTGGTTGCTTTGAATGCATGTGCGCGTATTACGACGGGGCCAGCCGTCTCGATAGAACAGCCCGACCCAACCGCTTTTGGAGCATGGTTCAAGCGGGTTCAGGGACAGCGCACCAGGGCAGAATCGGTTCTCGCTGCACGCTGCCTTTCTTTCTTGGATTTGGCAGGAACATATCTTGATATTGGCGATTTTTACGGCGCAAATCTCAGGTCTGCAAATCTGCAAAACGTGAGTGCCCATCTCGCCTGTTTTGTCATGGCCAATCTCGGAGGAGCCAATTTCGAAGGAGCCAATCTCGGAGGAGCCAATCTCGGAGGAGCCAAT
>CAZXBV010000125.1:0-4845 GCA_964639155.1 uncultured Methanotrichaceae archaeon | reverse complement strand
CTACGGACTGATCACAAACGAGAACCCCAACATGGGCTGGTTCATGGTGATACCGATCTTTGCGGCCGTAATTCTTGGGGGGATTGGAAACCCCTACGGCGCTATGATGGGTGGGATCGTAATCGGCCTATCCCAAGAGTTGAGCACCCTTCTGTTCCCTTCTGAAACCAGCTCTATGTGAACCGCGTTGAGATAGAGGGATATGTTCACTTGATACCGTTTCAGGGCGGCATCGGCGATCTTGCAAGCGATCTTTGCATACTCGGAGATGTAAGGGCCGTCGGTTAGGATGATGGTCAGCGTCTTCAAGTGCGCATCCAGTTTTAGATGTACTCGGCCAAGACCTGGAGATGTTCCATGTCTTGCTTGTACTTTGGCTCTTTGAGAGGTGAGCACAGGTCGAGGGTGACTTCTCCTGACCTGCTTGATCCAGAATCTTGAAATGATAGTCGAGCATCGACTTGTCGACCGCGTCCTCGATCTCTTTTACAGTTTTGTCGTCATCGGCCAAGAGTTTCATCACATTCCGTCGTGTGATGTTGGCCATGGCGTTGCTCACCATCTTTATATCTTCAGGGTTTCCTGACACTGCCCCCTCCTTACCAAAGTTTGTAACCGAAATATCGAACCGCAAATACCAGACCGGTAACGATGATCATAACTCCGAAGATTTTGACAATCCACTTTCCTGCAGAGAGGTACTCTTCGCCCAGCTTTCCGCCAAAAGACCTGGTGAAAGTAGCGATGGGGATTATGGGAACTCCGTGTCCCACCCCAAAGATGAAGAGCATCAAGCCGCCGGTGAAGGGCGATATATCCTGGGACATCAACCATATTAAGACTGGAAACACCAAAGAGATGGCACAAGGTGCCCAACCTAGAGCGAAGAAGATTCCTAAGGTGAAGGCACCTATGAAGGTCGAGTATTTGAAGAGTGCCGCGGAGATGTTTATGGCCTGTTCTAAGATACTCTTCTTTTGCCGCACATTCTCTTCTTTTGGGGATGGGATCCGTGATGTAACAGGCTCGAATACTTCTCCTAAAGGCTTAAAAGTGTTAATTCCGAGCATTATCAGGAGAACACCTGCAGCAAGATCAAAGAAACGAGAATCTCTGACGAAGAGTCCGATGTTGGATATGAAGAGCCCAACGAAAAAGAAGACCGCTGCCATTCCCATGGTAAAGGCGATTCCGATCATCAACCCTTCCCGGGACGAAGATCCATAATCACCATTTTCTGTTAAGACTTTTCTCTTGCGAGTTGTCATGATGTAAGAAAACATGGCGATCAAAAGGGCCAGAGAACAGGGTGAAAAGGAAGTTATTATTCCCAAGGCAAACATTCCGATGAATGTGATATTATGCAGCGAGATCGTCCCTTCAAGTTCAGTCCATTCTCCTTCTTCTAGAGACTGCACTTTGCTGTAGAGGTCCTCAGCACTTTGAATTCCGTCGATCTCGCCTCGACCCATCTGATACACGTGATATATGCCTGCAATCTGACCTTGTTTATCGATCAGGAGTATGGTGGGATTGGAAAATCCGCCCTCGAAGTTGGAATAATCGACATACTTACCCGCAATCTCATATGGCTCAAAATCTTCGGCCCAAATCCAGTCTATTTTGGCATTCCACCAGCTTTCAACAAGACTTTTACCGTCCTGAGAAAAGCGGTTCTTCCTCATATTCAGAGTTATTATGTTTATATTGACATCTTTTTCTTTGAGTTTTTGAAGCTCACCGATCTGAGCCTCAAGGACGTCTTCACATTCAACACATAATGGAACTTCTATATTAGTTATGTGAAAGACCGCGACTTCACCCTTGAAATCGCTCAAGGAGAATGCATCACCGTTCAGATCCGTGGTCTGAAAGTCTGGGGCAGAAATTAATGTTTGTGTTGAACTTAAAACAGAATTATATGAAAACACTGCAATTATAATGAGGAGTAAGGAGATTATGCCTATTACGAAAAAATTTTTGTGGTCAGACTTCATGTCCGATCACACTTCCCAGTTGTCAACGTTCTCTTCGTGATAGTTTATTGCGTCTTCCACATAGGTCCGGATACGGTCTTCTCCGGTTGGCGTTTCAAAGCTGTGCCATCCAACTTGCACGTCCCCGTCATCGTCTTGGATTAGCGTCACTACGATCGTCAGCGGAATGTAAGATTTCCCACCGTTGGGATCATAGATCCCAAACAGTTCGTCAGCCGCCTGGTCTCCACTGCCTGATATCAAATTATGGTAGGTGATGTCGCCACCCAAATCTTCCAAGACGGAATTAACGTCGTTTTCTTGGTCAATACAGGCTTTGCACCTTCCTTGGCTGTGGTCCAAGATGAGAATCGGCGTATCTTCAAGAGCGCTTAAAATCCATGAGGGGTGATTTACCTCAGATCCTGTGTTGAGGTGTTGATCTGGATAAACTATCCACCAATCATCGTCTTCGGAGCCCACCGAATACTCTTCGGCAGCCGAAACTATGCAAAGACAACTTGCCAAAATAATGCCAAATATCGAGATATTCCTGCATTTTCTGCTAATTTTACTACCGCCCACTCATTCATCCCCTTTAAGTTCTCACACCATAGATCAAAATCGATCTTTCGAGCATTGCATATCAATATATGCTGATCTCCCATGAGTAGGTTATTCGTATATAATCCTATTGGATTGGCCTTATTCGCCGTATTGCCCCCATTTAGAGGATTGTGCAAAATGTTTATATATCCAATTATGTGGATATGCTTTGGCAAAGCGTATGAGTGAAAAAAGAAATTGTTCGCACATGAAATGTGATATTTGTGGCAGAAGTAGTGCACCACTGCTCAAAGTGAACCATCGAGATTTAGGGCGTGTTAAGATATGCAAAGAATGTCACCATGCAGAGCGGGATAACTTCTTGCGTATAGGATGTTCTTGCTGTAGCTAGAGCTGATAAGATGACAAAATGCGCCGAAACTCAGGACCGATGTGTAAGACGATTGACCAGGCTGAAAGGGGACGAATCAACCGCAAAGGATGCCGCAAGAAAGCTTCGATCGATCATCGAGAAGGTGGACCGGTCTAATTTGGAAGCTGAGTCCATGGTTTTCAAGGCCATGTCGAATCCTACCCGCCTCACCATCCTAAAGCTTCTCAAAGAAGGCGAACTTTGCGTCTGCGAGATCATGACCGCTCTCGATCGACCACAATCCACCACGTCCCATCATCTCAATATCCTGAAGAATGCAGGACTCGTAAAAGAGCGCAAAGAAGGAAACTGGTCCCATTATCGTCTCTCTGACGGGGCAATCATCCAGATCATGAACCTAGTGGAGATATTGGCAGAGTAAGTCATATGTTTCAAGAGGACTGCACCGTTGTTAGAAGCATCATTTGTATCAACTCAGGCGAGGCTTTTGCAGCGGTAATAGGCCCTCTCGTGGAAGTGCCAGCCCCCATAAGTCTGGTAAACGTGGTATCGTATTTGAGATATAAATATTTCATAGGAGCGGATTTTGAATGCGAAATAAGTTAGCAGCTTTTGCAATCTGCTTAGTTCTGTTCTCCATTTTAGCCAGCAGCGCAAACGCTGGATGCGGTTGTAGTTCTGGATCAAATGCCTGGTCTGGAGACGCCTGGCTTCAATCCACAACTGAAACATCTAACGATATCGTCGTGGAGGATATCCCCACAGAAAATAATTCCGAACTTGAAACGACCAACGTTCTTGAAATTCCCTTGCCTACAACCATCACGACTGAAGAACTTTTCCAGGAATTAGATGGCGGTTCTACGCACGTTTTGATCTACGTAAATAACGTTCCAAGAGAGTCATACATCGAAGGCACCGTGCTCCTTCCTTCTAAGAATTTGGTCTACGACGACAGTACCATAAAGTCGGTTCCTGATCTTGCTGGGATGTTAGGGTCAGCAGGCATCTCTGAGAACGACCCGCTGGTGATATACGGTGATTGTTTTCCCTGTGGAGATCTTACCTTCGTATTCTGGATCATGAAATCTTTGGGGCACAAAGATGTCAGATTGCTCAAAGGAACTGAAGATGATTGGGGCGAGGTCAAAATGGATATGATCGAGATACAAAACGCTAGATCCGCTACCAGTTATGTTCCAGAACCTAACGCAGCGATTTTGGCAGATTACGATCTTGTTTTGAGTGGGGACCTCCAGATAGTGGACGCAAGATCTGCAGATCAATTTGCGCAAGATCACATAGTAGGTGCGATCAATATCGAATATGATCAAGTGATAGAGGACGGGTGGATCAAAGGCGGCGAAGACCTCTCAGAAATTTTCATAGAATTAGAGAAAGGCAAGCCTGTGGTTGTTTATTCCAAAAGAGGAGGCCAAGCTTCAATCGTCTGGTATGCCCTCCGAGAAATGGGGTATGATGCAAGGCCCTACACTTGGGACGATTGGTTGGCACATCGTGAGTAGCACTTCAGCTTCGGCGACATAAGACAGAACCTGTCTTTAGGGGCCGTTCCCTTTACAGCACACAAAGGAAATAACGGCCCCCACCAGAACTAAGACTAATCCAACTGCCATCGCTCCCCGATCCAGCTGCAAAGCGAGGAAGACTGAAGTGATTATCCCAAAAACTGGCAGAATAGGCGTTCTGCCCAAGTTGATGGGGACCTTGAAGGGCCTGGTGATCTGAGGCTCTTTGTACCTCAAAGTGATCAGCGCTGCGTTGATCACGGCAAAGGTCAAGAAGAGGACAAAGTTGGTGGCGCTGGCAACGAATGCGATATTGCTTGATAACGTAAATACGATCGATATCGTCATGATGACCAATATCGCAGCCCAGGGCGTTCTCGTGGCGGGATGGATTTTAGAG